>NZ_JAGUQP010000002.1 GCF_018704065.1 Desulfovulcanus ferrireducens
AAAATTGTTCTTGAAAACAAAATAAACTAACCAATAAATTTTAACCATTAACTATTGACAAAAAACACAGTTGCTGAGTTAATTTGCGAGCGCATTTTCTTCAATGCTAACAAAAACTTGGACACATCTAAGGCTTGCTTGCGGGCTGTGCATAATGGGGTTAGTCAATAGAATATTATTTAATGCCTTTTCTGTTGTTATGATGGGTTTCGAAAGTTCGATGGAATAACCTCCCTATGCACAGCACTTCCGCAATCTTCGCCAAGATGTGTTACCCAACCCGTTTGTAATGCATTTCAGAAAGCGCACTCTTCATTTGTAATTTGAGGATGTTAATCGTGTCAGAAAGTTGAGTGGTTTAAATTGAGCGATTTTTTGCAGTTCAAACTTTGAGATTGCTTCGCTACACTTTGTTCCACTCGCAATGACAGGAGCGAGTTCGTCATTGCGAGGGCAGCGAAGCTGTCCGTGGCAATCTCATCACCCATTGAGTGAAAATCGCTAAATTTAGGTATAATTAAAAAAAATTCGTTTATCCAAAATGCCCCATTATGCCCTGCCAGCAAGCAAGCTTTTTGCCCCGTTGAATCCAGCGATGCGTGGCTGGCTTTTGCCAGTACTCAACTGGGGTAGATGGGCCCAGGCATTTGCACCAGCTTGAAAGAAATCAGGATTGAAAAAAATTATGAAAAATTGTCCTTCAGAGTAAGGTTTGGCCACAGAGTCTTAAACCAATAGGCCATTAAGCTATTCAACCATTTAACTATTATCGAAAATGAGAAGTAAAAAAGAGCGGATCAATATTTACTTTGTCGGGGCTGGTCCGGGTGACCCCGAACTGATCACTGTCAAGGGGCAAAAGATCATTAACCAGGCCGACATTATCCTCTATGCGGGTTCTCTGGTGCCCAAGGAGCTATTTACCCATGCACGTGCTCGCCAGGTAATTGACTCCTCGTCGCTTACTCTGGAGGAAATAGAGGAGATAATCCTTAATGCTCACCTCAAAAATCTTTTACTTGCCCGTGTGCACACAGGAGACCCAAGCCTTTACGGGACCATACTAGAGCAGATTCGGTGGATGGAGGCCAGAGGAATTGCCTATGAAATCATACCGGGGGTTAGCGCTGCTTTTGCTGCTGCAGCTAAGGCCAGGGTTTCCTTCACAGTGCCTGAATTAAATCAAACCTTGATTTTAACCAGGGTTGAGGGTCGCACTCCTGTTCCTGAGAGCCAGCGTTTAAAAAAACTGGCCTCAACCAAAAGTGCACTGGCCATTTATCTTTCTGCCAGCCAAGCCCGGAGCATCCAGGAAGAACTATTGCAGGCTGGTTTTAAAGAAGATAGCCAGGTGATTATCGGGTATCGGGTAGGCTGGCCTGATGAACAGATTGTCCACACCACTTTAATAGATTTGACCAGGCAAATGGAAAAGAAAGGATTTACCCGGCAGGTGATTTTTCTTGTTTTGCCCTTTAAAGGCGAAAACAAACGCTCCAAGCTCTATGATCCGGGTTTCAGCCACGGCTTTCGCAGCTAGTTTGAACAGGCGTGTCGGCCACAGGCTCAAAAATTTTCATCCGCCAATAGAAGACATAACCCTCTGACATACACTTTGCTTGTTTTCATCCCTGGACAACAAATTATAACCCAAGGGTTTTTTTCGGCTTGTCTGTTCCAACACCTTTTTTAACTGTTCCAGACCCAGTTTCGGGGAACGTAGCAAGGGGAGCAAACGGTATTCTTTATCTGAAAACAGGCAGGTTCGAAGCTTCCCATCAGGGGTAATCCTTAAGCGGTTACACTTATCGCAAAAATGATCGCTTAGCGGAGAAATGATGCCCAATCTGCCCTGGCCCTCCTTCAATCCAAAAATTTTCGCCGGGCCACTGGTCTGACCGGCCTTCTGTTGAAGAATCAAAGGCGTAATTTTTTGTGCTGCTGTTAAAATCTCTTTTGCTGACCAGTAAAAATCCTTGTTCCACATGGTTCTGCCCCCAATGGGCATAAACTCAATAAAACGTATATCAACCGGGTGGGTTAGAGCAAAACGGACAAAATCCTCCAGTTCATTGTCATTGACCCCTTTTAAAGCCACAACATTTATCTTGACCCGTATTCCTTTCTCCAAACAACGATCAATACTAGTGCGCACTTTATGATAAAAATCACGCCCGGTAATTTCGATAAATTTGTCCGCATCCAGGGTGTCTAAAGAAATATTTATACAGTTTATACCCATATCTTTTAATGCCTGAACTTTATTGGCAATTAAAGTGCCGTTGGTTGTAATGCGCAAGTCAAGAAACGGAAATTTATCACGCAACCTTGCTAAAAAATAGAGAAAATCCCTGCGTACAAAAGGCTCGCCCCCGGTCAGGCGTATCTTCTGTACCCCCAGGTCTACACAAGCCCTGATAAGTTCAAACATTTCCTCATAGGTCAGGATATTTTGATGAGAAATGAATTTTAAATACTTACAATTACGACAATAAAAACAACGTAAATTACAACGGTCTGTCACGCTTAAGCGCAAATAACTTACACCGCGGCCATATTGATCTACAATCATTATATCCTCCAAACTTCAATTTTCAGGGCAGCATCCATTCACGTTCCGGAAACATCCCTTGAATCAAATCTGAGGAAACAAAATGTTGACTTCCCATACCTGGGTTTAAAAATAAACGTAAAGCATGCCTCAATCTCAGCCGTGAGCTGACATAAAGGTCATGTCCGAATACCGGCCTATAAACCACGCCCACCTCATCAAAATCTGATGTAAGGACACAGAGTTCATCCTGCTCATCTTTCTTATTATCCAGAATGAATTGAATTATTGATTTATGAGTCAAATTTTCATGGCAAATAAGGTCAAAGTGACAGGGCCGCGATTCTACACAAGGGGCACAATGGGGCATAGCCTGAAAAACTACATGACCTTGGCCATAAGGTCCGGTTTCAAAGCACCAGGCAGAAGAAAAGAAAAAGGCCCACACAGGCACACCTAGATGAGCGGCTAAATGCATTGTTCCGGTGTCCGGCGTAACTACAGCCTCTAAACTTTGCACCAGTTGGACAAGGTCTGTCCAGCTGGTTTTTCCTGTTAGGTCTTTTACTTCAGAAATAATTTTCGGGTCGAGCAGACCCTTCAACTTCTGGGCTAAGGGCTGCTGTGCTTGGCTCCCCAAAAAATAAATTGGGCCCTGACCAAGCCTCTTGCGCATAGCCAAAATAATAGGGGCCAAAGTCGTTAAAGGGATGGAACGCCTGGGATCACGACCAGCTATGACTACGCCAAGTCCCTTGCCCGACCGTCCCGGGACTGGGTTGACATTGACCGGTGAAACAGGATGGTCATCAAAAAAAGCCCAGTAATCAACAAGATTTATAGGTGCGGTTACTCTGTCTTTGGCCAACCGAAAAGTCAACCTTACCAATTTATCTCTAACTTCCTGTCCATGAAAATTCTGATACCCACGGACTCTGTACGGATCAAACAGACGAATCAGGGCAAAATTCAAACCAGAAAAATTAAGGTTAACTACGAGATCAAAGTCTATCTCTTTCAGTCGGGACAGCACCTTCCTGTTTTCCATTAATATTCTGGCGGGACTGGTCTTCTGACCATGAGCCAGGATAGGATGCAAAATGACTTCCGGGTAAACCAATTCAGCCAGGCTGCTCAAAGACTTGTCCAGTACCAGGTGAACCTGCCCTTTTTGTTGTAGAGACAAGATTAGACGCTTACTCTGGATAAGATCGCCAAACCTGGCTAACTGGATGACTAAGTATTTTTTATCCATGGAGGTAAACGGTTTGGGGTACGAGATACAGAGTCTGTGCCAAAACCATACTTAAGATACAATTTTTCATAATTTTTTTTCAATCCTGATTTCTAATCTGGTGGTCAAAATGGGGTTTGGCCACAGACTCTACAAGTTAAGGAATGACATCAAAAGTCACCTTTCTTAATCCTTGCAGGTTGTTGATATAAGCTTTAAGGTAAAAGGTAAAGGTTTGAGGTAGAATGAAATGAGAATGAATCCGAGCAGCGAAAAAATTATATCCCTGGATGATTTTTTAAAGCAAAGAGACAGGCTAACTGACAAAAAAATTGTTTTTACCAATGGTTGCTTTGATCTTCTGCATCCCGGCCATGTGGATTATTTAGAGAGAGCAAAGGCCCTGGGAGATGTGTTGGTGGTTGGCCTGAATAGTGATGAATCCGTGCGCAGGCTTAAAGGGCCAAAGCGACCCATTAATCCGGAAATGGACAGGGCCTTGGTTTTGGCAGGCCTGGGTTGCGTAAATTTTGTTATCATCTTTAGTGAAGACACTCCTTATAACCTAATCAAGGCTGTCCAGCCAGATGTCCTGGTAAAAGGTGGAGACTGGCCGATCGATAAAATCGTGGGCAAGGATATTGTTCTGGCCAAAGGGGGAGAAGTAAAAAGTCTTGATTTTTTACCTGGTTACTCCACTACCAGCTTGATTGACAAAATAAAAAATACTTAAACTTATTCGCCGGGTTGAATCTAGGGCCGAGAGTCGGAATCACAACTCGTTTTTTAGTATCCCTCCTCTTCTCAACTTCTCAATATCCTACTCTTCCCAATTTCTTCTTGCACGCCTATTCCAGGGCCTGTGGCCGAATTTTTATATCAACTCAATTTCCATAGTTTATTTCAGTGTTTATTCCAATCCTGATTTTTTTCATGCTGGTGCAAATGCCTGGACCCATCTACCCCTGCTGAATACTGGCCCAGCCACGCTTCGCTGGATTCAACGGGGCAAAAAGCTTGCTTGCGGATAGAGCATAATGGGATACTTTGGGTAAACAAATATTCTTTTAATTATACCTAAGTTTAGCGATTTTCACTCAATGGGTGATGAGATTGTCACGGACAGCTTCGCTGCCCTCGCAATGACGAACTCGCTCCTGTCATTGCGAGGGGAACAAAGTGTAGCGAAGCAATCTCAAAGTTTGAACTGCAAAAAAATCGCTCAATTTAAACCATAGATAGTTATGATGCGGCAATGTTGAATTTTGAATGTTGAATTATTTGAATAGGTTATAAGATAAAGTTGTTTGTCAGAACTGTAAAATTTTAACTATTGCAGTTGCATCTTACAAATCTGTAAAACCAGCTCGTGCGTTTTCTGCCATACCCTCAAATTTTTCCAATACATCCCACTTATCCCTTAATCCTTACCCCCTACCACGTACCCCGTATCCCTCAAATCCTACCCCTCAATAAAATATAAGCTTTCATAATTAGTTTTAGTCCGGGCAACTTTTCCCCTTGCGGCGGGATTATGCACGCTGATTAGTTGTTATTTGATTTTTGTGCTTGCGCCTCTTTTGTGACTGCAAGGTAATAAGCTCTGTCCACAATCCATTGTTTATGTACAATTTTTAAATTTTCAGGCCGCTCACGCCAACTGTCCCAATATTTTTTGCGCATGGCCAGGACAATTTTCTCCCCGTTTCTGACTCTTTGGCCGATCATGGCGAGGTCTCTCGTTTCAAGGATGTTTTGTCCGGCATAATAGGTGTAAGTACCAGAATAAATCTTATAGGCAATGGGGGTATAGCCTTTTCTGATGTAAAACCCCATTTTTTCGGCCTGCTCTCTAGGGCTCATGACCGCATCCAGGGATGGGGCGGTAAAGATTCCCAGGACATTGATAAGCAGCGTCATGCCCATAACCAAGGTCATGAGGGGTAGGCAAAAGTCTTTTTTCCTAAGCTTGAAGATGAGAACGGCCAGGCCAAGGCAGACAAATGCAGCCAGAAAATGGCCTTTTATTTTAATGGGCCAGGGATGGAAAAAGTTGGCCAGAGGCAAAACAAGAGCCAGTAGGGCAAAGAATAGGGCTAAGCCCAGCCAGAACTTAGACTTTTGTTGGCTTTCCCAGAGGAATTTGGCCGTTAAAATAGCCAGTGGGGCAAAGATAGGCAAAAGATAGATGACGATTTTTATACTGATACAAGACAGCAGAATAAAACCAGAAAGAAAATATACGGATAAAAAACGCAAGCCTGATTTCAGCCCATCCGTGGCTTCGCCTCTCGACTCTTGACTCCCGACACTTGACTCCCGGCTCTTTTTGCCTTTTACCATGTTCCATGCTTTTAGCAAAAACAAGATCGTCCAGGGCAACCAAACCAGAGGCAGGGTTAAAAGGTAGTGATAAAAGGGTTGCGGGTGATGCCAGGTATTTACTGCTCGGCGATAAATCTGGTCATAAAAAATACTATGTAAAAATTTTTCTCCTTCGACAATATATGCTCCAATAACCCACAATAAAAGAATGCTGAGACAGAGGCCAATTCCTTTTAAAAAATTTTTTTGCCAGATTAAATTCATCTTTTTTTGTAGGGCTAGAAAAATAAGAAAAGATATTAAGGGAAAGGCCAGACCAAGTGGTCCTTTAGTCAATACAGCCAAGGCTGATAATATAAATGCAGTATAGAGATATTTATTTTTTTGGATAAGATAATATTTGTAAAAAAATATATGACTTAAAATTATTAGAGAAGCAAAGAAGAGGTCCATGCGTAAATAATGTGTAACTCCCATAAAGTACAAATTGGTTAAGAGAACAAGACAGGCTAGCAAGGATATGTTTTTATCTTTTATGGTAACTAGTGCCAGGTGATAAGTGGCTATCAGGTATAAATATGCTGAAAGACTTGTGCAAAAAAAGAAAAGCGCAGGAGGAGTAAATGGCGTGCATGATTTTACCAGGTAGATGAACCAGAAGTACACCGGCGGTTTATCAGGGTAAGGCTGACCGTTTAAGTATAGGACAAGCCATTTTTTTGCCTGGATCAAGTGTTCAAATACATTGGCATAGCGGATTTCGTCAGAAAACCATAGGTTTCTGGTATTGAGCGTAAAAGCAGTCTGTAGACCTAGAATAACGGCCAGAGAGAAATAAGGATGTTTTTGAATCCACGTCCATATTTTGGTACAAAACTTATCTGTCTGCATTTTTTTTCTTCCAAAAGGTAAAGATTAAAAAACCGCTTAACGAACCTAGAAAATAACCTAAGATCAGATCAGAAGGGTGATGCTCACCCAAATAGACTCGAGAAAAGGCCAGCAGCGTCCCAAAACAGCCCAAAACAAGGCAGATGATATTTTTTCGGCGCCATAATGCAAGAGGAAGGATGGCGCCGAAAATTTCCGCTGTATGCCCCGAAGGCAGGGAATTGAACTTGTTTTGTATTGAGAAGGGATGAAACTGGTCTCCCATGCCTGGTCTTGGCCTGCCAATACTGATTTTTAGCACACGGACCACGAAAAAAGAGATTACCAGTTGAAACAAGATATAATAACCACAGAGTAAAATTAAGCTTTTTTCTTTTTTAACTAGGCCCCGGATAAGAAGAGTAGAATAGACTACGTAAAAAAAAGCATTGCCCCAATCTGTGAGAAGCGTAAAAAAAGTAGTCAACCCGGGATGTTCCGGTCGAAAAGCAGTGAAGAAGAGATAGATTTTTTCCTCAGAGCCCAGAAAAAAATAAAGGCAGAAAACAATTGCCCAAAAGGGTAAGCTTGTTATGATAAAAGGTCGTATATCATTCATTTGTTGGTTAAATGATGGAAAGTCAGGAAGATGGGAAGTTGGGAGGTAATATTTTTCTCATTTTCTCCTAACTTCTTGGCTTCCCAGCTTCTTAAGTTCTTATTTTTTCGCGTAACGTTCGATTTTTCCTTTATAAGCCAGAATACCTTTGACCAGACCTTTGGCCATTTGGTTGAGAAAAGAGTCTGATGTGAGTTTGCGTCGATCATAGTAATTGGTAATGTAGCCAAGTTCTACCAGGATAGCTGGCATTTTCGCTCCCATAAGGACGTAAAAAGGAGCTTCCCGCACTCCTTGATCCTTAAAGTTAGAGTATAATTTTCTGGCGTATCTAAGGGTATTTGTATGAGCATTGTGGGCTAGGTCCCGCGACTCGTTGATTTTGGAGTTGAGCATCAGGTCAGTAAGAATAAATTGCAAGTCACTGATTTTTTTAGTGGAAACGGCATTTTCCCTGGCTGCTACTCTGATGGCGTCCTTGGATTTGGCCAGGTTCAGGTAGTAAACCTCAAAACCTCGAATTTTTCTGTTTCTATGGGCATTACAGTGGATGGAGATAAACAAGTCTACTTTTTTGGAATTGGCCATGGCAGTTCTTTCTTCTAAGGGAATAAAAACATCTTTTGTTCTAGTGTAGAGAACAGTAAAGCCTTGCTTTTTGAGTTGTCTTCCCAGAATTTTGACCATTTTCAGGTTGATATCTTTTTCTCGCACCCTTTTGCATACGGCCCCTGGATCTTTTCCACCATGTCCGGCATCAAGCATGATGGTTTTGATTTTTAACCCCAATTGCTCCAGCAGGTTTTGCGAAGTCAAGGCCTTGCTTTTTGGATC
Organism: Desulfovulcanus ferrireducens; assembly: GCF_018704065.1. Taxonomy (NCBI): domain Bacteria; kingdom Pseudomonadati; phylum Thermodesulfobacteriota; class Desulfovibrionia; order Desulfovibrionales; family Desulfonauticaceae; genus Desulfovulcanus; species Desulfovulcanus ferrireducens. Next base: position 8,434 of record NZ_JAGUQP010000002.1, read on the forward strand.
AAGGTGTAGCTTTGTGATATTTTTGTCGGTCTTTTGAGTATTTTTTTTGTCCGGAGCATAGACATCGACAACAACACGAAAAGGATTGTTCAGGGAAAAGACTCGAAAATTGTCTAGACTCTGGATGTCTAAGACCACCCGGGCCTGATTTTGACTATGTTGGGCAGCACGAATTGAGCGCAAAATGCCGTCGGTTACTTTTTCCTCGCGAGGAGTGTGTGCTTCCAGGACGGTTTTGTTCAAATCAATAAACAGTCTGTATGGTGTGCCCAGGTTGGGGTCTGGTTTTAGCAGTTTGTAATAATATTTGACCTCTTCATCCAGGTCCAGGACGACTCGTGTATAATCGTCACTGCTCCAATGACGGATATTGTTTAATCCGACAACAGGCCGAATGCCTTGCGAAAGGCGGGATTGGGCACTATGTTTATCAGATTTTCCTACAGAATGAGAGGAAGATGCATGTGTTTTCTTATTTGTACTTTTTTTCAGTCCATTTATTTTTTTTAAATTGGCTTGGTCCAGCTTGTGGAGAATTTTTCGGGCCTTGCCGCACATGTCTCCTTTCGGATAATTATGAACTACTTTTAGTAGCTCCAGGTAGGCCTGGGCTGAATCCCTCAGGTGATAGAGATAGATGGTAGCCTTTTTGAACTGTGCGTCATCTGCCCAGGAATGTCCGGGAAAGCGGTTTATGAGCCGTTGGTAATAGTCAACAGCCTTATAAAAATCAGATTTAAGACAAGATTTTTTACCCAGCTCTTCGTAAACACGTCCTAGATAATAGAGGGCCTTGGGAGCGTAAGCTCCTTTTGGGTTGTGTTCATAGGCTCGCCAGAATTTTTTTTTGACTTCAAGCCAATATGAGCGGTACTGGGCCTTTTTTTTGTTTTTTACAAGGCGGTGAAATTCCTGCCAGCCCTGCCTGAAATCACGGGCAGGGCTGGCCAGGGCTACCGTACTGAAGCAAAGTGCTAAAAGCAGGGTGAAAAAAAAGAGAGATTTTTTAAGGGCCATTCTACTCCACAGTAACACTCTTGGCCAAGTTCCTTGGTTGGTCCACGTCTTTGCCTAAATAAACAGCCATTTCATAGGCAAATAACTGTAGGGCAGGCAATACCATGAAGCTGTTTAACGGACCCCACAAAAGAGGTAGCTCCCATGGATGGTCAACTTTAAGATCCGTCTGGGGATGGGTCAGGGCTATGATTTTGCCTCCTCTGGCCTCAACCTCTTTCAGGTTGGACTTGACCTTGGGTAGAAGTTCATCGTTTAAGGCCAGAGCAAATGTGGGAAAGTTTGGGTCAATAAGGGCAATAGGACCATGCTTCATTTCTCCTGCAGCATAGCCTTCAGCGTGGATATAGGAAATTTCTTTGAGTTTGAGCGCTCCTTCCAGGGCCAGTGGGTAATTGATTCCTCGGCCGAGAAAAAAGAAGCTGCGGGCTGCTGCGTATTCCTGACTTAAAGCAGCGGCCTTTTCCCTGAGCCGTGGCAACTCTGTTTCCAGAATATCAGGCAGGCTGCTAAAGGTGTGTATTGATTTGGACAGCACATCAAGAGGCAGGACTTTTTGCCGCTGCCCCCAGTACAAGGTTAAGAGGTATAGCAGGACTAACTGGCTGCACATGGCCTTTGTCGAGGCCACGCTAATCTCTGGGCCGGCCTGGGTATAGATGACCCGATCAGACTCCCTGGCCACTGTTGAGCCAACAACATTGCATAACCCTATAACCTTTATCCCCTTTTCTTTGGCCAGTCTTATCCCGGCCAGGGTGTCGGCGGTTTCTCCCGATTGGCTGATGGCCAGGACGAGCTCATCAGGATTTAAGACCAGGTGACGATAACGAAATTCAGAAGCTATTTCCACTTCCACAGGGATGTGCGCCCATTTTTCCAAAAGATATTTAGCCCAAAGACCAGCATGATAAGATGTGCCGCAGGCCACTATATGCAATCTTCTGGGAACAGGCAGATCGTCAAGCTCTGTTAAAATCACCTGTTCTTTTTTACGGTCTATCCGTCCAGCCAGGCAATCACGAATTACTCTTGGCTGTTCAAATATTTCCTTGAGCATAAAGTGCTTAAATCCACCTTTTTGGGCTGCCTGGACATCCCACGCAATATGCTGCACCTGCTTATCTACTGGTTTTAAAGAATCTACAGAGTAAACCTGCCAGGAGTTGGCATCCATTTCCACCAATTCTCCGTCTTCAAGAAAGACAACATCCTTTGTATACTGCAAAAAGGCAGGGATGTCTGAAGCAACAAAATTCTCACCTGTGCCAACGCCGAGTAAAAGCGGGCTAGCTTGTCTGGCAGCCCAGATTTTGCCTGGGTAGTCTTTGCTGATCAGGGCAAAGGCATAGGAACCTTCAATTTGGGACAATGCCCATGAGATGGCTTCGGGAAAGGATGACATTTTTTGCAGGCCCTTGGCAATAAGATGGACTAATACCTCGGTATCTGTCTCAGAATTAAATTGGTGTCCCTCTTTTATTAATTCTTCTCGTAGCTCCTGGAAATTTTCAATTATCCCGTTGTGGACCAGAGCCAGGCTACCGGAAGAGTCCAGGTGAGGGTGGGCATTTTGTTCATTTGGCAGGCCATGGGTGGCCCATCTGGTATGACCAATACCGGATGTGGGCTGCATGATAATAGGCGAGGTTAATCTGTCCTCCAGAGCTTCTAGCTTGCCAGATGCCCGGTAAAGGTGGATCTGCTCCGACAAAGCAAAGGCAAGACCAGCAGAGTCATATCCTCGATATTCCAGTTTTTTCAGACCTTCTACTATGACAGGAATGGCCGGACGGTGGCCGGTATATGCAATAATTCCACACATGGGGATTCCTCTTTTAAGGTTATTAGATTAAGAGGTTCATTGAACTTAATTACCTCAACTTTCTGAGTTAATTTGCGAGTGCATTTTCTTCAATGCTAACAAAGACTTGGACACATCTAAGGCTTGCTTGCGGGCTGTGCATAATGGGGTTAGTCAATAGAATGTTACTTAATCCCTTTTCTGTTGTTATGATGGGTTTCGAAAATTCGATGGAATAACCTCCCTATGCACAGTACTTCCACAATCTTCGCCAAGATGTGTTACCCAACCCGTTTGTAATGCGTTTCTGAAAATGCACTCTTCAATTGTGTAGTAATTTGAGGATGTTAATCGTGTCAGAAAGTTGAGTTAATTACCTTTTTAGCTCTTATTTTTTATCTTTTTGTAAAAATTTGTCCATTTTTTTAAAAGTTCTTTTAATGCTTTGGCCCTATGGCTGATTTTATTTTTTTCTTCCCGGGTCATTTCAGCTGCATGTCGACCGCTTTCTTTGTCTATAAAAATCGGATCATAGCCAAAACCATGTTCTCCCTTGGGCTGAAAAGCAATTTTCCCTTCCCATTTGCCATGGGCCACCAATGTCTGGCCATCAGGGGCGCAAACAGCCATGACACAGGCGAAGTAGGCATATCGCTCTGGTTCTGCTAAATTCTGCATTTTGGCCAGAAGCTTGGCATTATTTTTTTCATCTGTGGCATCAGGTCCGCTGTAGCGGGCAGAGTAAACACCTGGCTCTCCACCTATCGCCGGGACCACCAGGCCGGAATCATCTGCAAGACTTATCAATCCTGTCAACTCGCATACTGTCCTGGCCTTTTGAAGTGCATTTTCTTCAAAAGTATTCCCGGTTTCAGGAATTTCTCCTATATTTGGGAAACTATCCAGACCAAGAACTTCCAGTTCTGGACACAGTGTGCTTAGAAGTTCTTTGATTTCCTTAATCTTTCCTTTGTTGCGCGTTGCTAAAACAATTTTAGACATACCTGCCCTCTTCATCTTATAGAGATATTTTTAGTGTGTTTATCTTTTAAAGCCAGGACCGGGGGGAGATAGATGGAAACAGTTGTCCCTTGTCCCACCTTACTTTTGATCTCCAACTTGCCTCCTATATCCTCAATTATTTTTTTGGTCATTGCAAGCCCCAGACCAGAGCCTTTATTTTTGGTGCTAAAAAAGGGATTAAAGATTTTGCTCAGGAGTTCGGGAGGGATGCCTGGCCCTGTATCTTTAATCTGGAGACAGAGCATTTTTTCCTCCATGAAGGTCTTGATCCGGAGTTGTCCGCCATCAGGCATGCATTCAATGGCATTCTTGATAATATTTATCAGGCCTTGTTTAATCAACCCCGGATCAGCCTTGGCCATGGGCAAACCAGACTTAAGCTCCAGATCAACCTGGATATTTTGTTTTTTACAGCCTATTCCCAAGAGATCCATGGTTTCTTTGATCAACTGATGAACTTCAACTTCTGAGATATCTGTTTTTGTCGGACGGGCAAAATTAAGGATACTTTTTAAAATTTTGTCCAGCCGTTTGGATTCGTCAAGAATGATCCCGGCTTTTTTTTGAGCCTTTTTACTCAGTTCTGGCATTTTGAGTAAGCTATTGGCAAATCCGCCAATAGCAAAGAGAGGGTTTCTGATTTCGTGAGCAATGTAAGTAGATAGTTCACCGATGGCAGCCATTTTCTCTGACTGCTGTAGTTTTTTTTCAAGAAAAGTACGTTTAGTTATGTCCCGGCGCATTTCCAGCAGGTGCGTGATGCGCCCCTCATTATCTTTGACCGGATAAATGTATATGCGAAAATATTGTAAGTGCCCCTGGCTATCAGTTCTGGAGTGGAGAGCCTCCGCCTTACGGCCGGTTCTTAGAACAGTCTCAAAAGGGCAATGTAGATTGGCTTCTTTGCAAGACTGACTTGAATTGTCCCAGGTAGACCAGCATGGCCTGCCCAGGATATCTGTTTTAGACAATCCAAGGCGCTGGCTGACGTTTTTATTTGCGTCAAGGATAATTTTATTCCTATCAAGGATGAGAATGTCTTCATGCACCTCGTTAATAATGGTCTGGAGCATGTTTTGAGTGTGGGAGAGATTAGTCTGACAACTCAAGCATAATTTTTCTTGGACGAGGGTTTGCCATAAGTAAGAGGCTGTTTGTGAATCAATAATAGATATGGACGGCGAAAGGTTCCGGCGTAAGTCGTGAGCAAATTCCGGACCGTTTCTCAGAAAAATAATGGTGTTGATATCTGGGATTTGGACCAACATATCCTGATAGTGATCAAAGATTCGAATCCCGGCCGAGGTGATAACTTGGGCCAGATCAGGCTCTAGTCGTGTGTCGGCTATACCCAGGATTTTTACCTCCGGAAACAAGGTGGGCAAGTCATATTTTTGGGCGAGGTGGACCATGTCCTGGATAAAGTCATCCGCTTTGACCAGAGCAAGGCGATATTGGGGCGTGTTGTGGTGCATTGTTTTGTCTCCGGGCAAGGGCCGCTTCATTGCTGCTGAGTCTCCCCATGCCTAAAGGCAGGGGCTTGCGCTGGCTGAGGTGCGGTCATTGAGATCGAAAATTTCCGAAGTCATTGTCTTCAGGTCGATAAAGAAAATTTTGCCCACTAAATTAGCTTTTCTTTGGGTCAGAATATTTATGGCTTCAGCGCATTGAATAGAGGCTATGAGGCTAACGATAGGAGCCAGACAACCCAGTTCAATCTCAGCGGATTGACTTTCCTGGCCGAGCCAGAAGTCAACAGGCCCCTTGTGTCCAGGTGTTATTGTGGCGGCAAATCCTGTCCAGCCGGCAACTGCTCCGGATATCAGTGTAAGGCCTGAGTTTACGGTGTGTTCGAGTAGAACTTGTCTGAAGCCAATTCCACCCAGAGCATCAATGACCAGATCAACCTTGCTTAAAAGTGGAGGCAAGGAAGATTCATCCAGAAATTTGGGAATGACCTGGCATTTAACAAATGGGTTAATGGACTGAATACGGCGTTTGGCCGCATGAACTTTTGGAGTCCCCAGGGTCTCCTGGGTGGAAAGAACCTGGCGGTTTAAATTGCTTTCTTCAAATACATCGCCGTCAGCTATGATAATCTGGCCCACTCCTGTCCGTGCCAGGCTTTCTGAAATGTATCCGCCCAGTCCACCAGCACCGACAATAAGTACTTTGCTTTTGGCCAGGGCCTGTTGGTCTTTGGTGGACAATGCTTTAAAGTTTCTTAAGTATCGATCGGGGACAATATTGTATTGTAAGGCCAGATTGTGGGCAGAGTGGAGGTCCAGATTAAACTCATCCGCCAACTGGGCAAGCTCTTGCGAGGAGATTCTGTTTATTGATAGAGAAGTGTTCTTTGTACTCGCCTGAATGAGTTTTTGTTTAAATGCAGTATCATTCATATTATCCCCCACCAACGGCCGGGAAAATACCTACACGATCATTATCCTTAAGTTTTGTATCCAGGGTGGCCTTTTTGCCATTAACAAAGACAATTTTTACTTCGTCTTCCGGGATGCCAAGCTTTTTGATTAACTGGGCCACATCCTGTCCTGCGGGCAAATCGATTTGACCACCTGGTGGAGCATATTCTGCTAAAGTAGCAAAACATTTAACTTCGATCATAATTCTCCTCGTAAAGGCTGATTTGGGTTGAGAGCAATGAGTATAAAAAAAGGGCAGACTATGTATAGCCTGCCCATAGCGCAAAAACGATGGATTAACAAGGATCAGTTAAACGTCGGCTCTGGCTTTCTGCAGTTCCTCCACGGTAAAATCCCAGACAGTGTTGTGAGGAGGCAGTTTTTCTTTGGCGAAGAAGTCCGGGAGTTGATCGTGGACTTTTGTGAAACCAGCATCCTTGTTGAAGGAATACTCATCCTTGAGGACTTCAATGCCTGCTTTGACAATATCATCTGTAGTAAAGTCGATACCATACTTGGCGCTGATCATCTTGGCAATTACATCCAGGGCATCTTCAGTATCCAGAACAGCAAAGGCTACAAACAGGCACATACCGGTAGCATCTATAGCTGCTGTGGCAATTTGAAGATTTTTGGATATTTCAACGTTGCCCTCTTTACCTAAAGGATTGACGTCTCCACCAACTTTAAGGATATTTTGACATACTCCATAACCAGCAGTGTGGTCAGCGCCCATAGGACTGGTAGCGTAGGTGACCCCAACACCCTTGACCGCGCGCGGATCATAGGCTGGCAGGGCCTGGCGTTTAACTACGGGAACCCTATCTACTCCCAGGGCCTCGCCGGTAAAGGCTGAGCCATTGGCGATAATCCGGCCCAGGTAGTCATTAGGATCATAAATACGTTTCATCAGGTCAATGGCTGCCTGGCCATCGCCCCAGGGAATAACCCCTCCTTCCATGGCTACGGCTATAGTGTTGCCCATTTCAATGGTGTCCAGACCAAGATCATCACAGAGGCGATCCAGTTGGGCAATCTTGTCTAAATCCTTGATGGTTGTGTTGGCGCCAAAGGCCCAGACAGTCTCATATTCAAAGCCAGAGGTGAGATATTCTCCCTTTTCGTCGCAGTAGGCCTGGGAGCACTGAATAATACAGCCTGCGTGACAGCCTTCTTTGACTACGCCTCCTCTTTTTTCAATGATCTCGACCATTTTTTCGCCACTGATATCAGCAGCAGATTCAAAACGACCATCACGGAAGTTTTTGGTCGGAAAAGCGCCGGCTTCATTAATGATATTTACAAGAATTGCCGTGCCATAGGATGGGAGACCCTGGCCTGTGACAGGGTGGCTACGCAGAATTTCCACCCATCTCTTGGCTGCTGTCTTAAATGTTTCTGGGTCCGCAGGTTGTGCTGCTTTTGCTCCGGAGTCATCAACGACAATGGCTTTGATCTTTTTTGAACCCATTAACGCACCGAGACCACCACGTCCTGCAGCCCGAGCAGGTCTGCCTTTGGGATCTGTGAACTGGATAGAGGCCCCCAAACGCAGATTTTCACCGGCAGGGCCGATGACCATGATTCCGGCCTTTTGGCCGAACCTTTCGAAGAGCTTGGCTGAAGTTTCATAAGTGCCGAGGCCGGCCAGTTCGGGAGTTTCAATTAACTGCACTTCATCTTTATTTATGAAAATGGTCATCAGAGGGCTGTCTGGCTCTGGCTTATCCTCCACAACTATACCCATAATACCTAGTTTAGCCAGTTTTTGAGAAAATACTCCGCCGGAATTGGATTCTTTGATGCCACCGGTTAAAGGAGATTTGCCCCCAACTGAAATCCTTCCCGTATTAGCAGCGATTGTTCCGGTTAAAAGCCCAGTTGCAATGACCAGCTTATTGTCTTTGCCTAAGGGATGACAGGTGGGAGGAACCTCTTTGCGCACTATCCTGGAAGTTAATGCTCTTCCACCAAGACCTGCGTAATCGCCACTTAGTTCTTCAAAAGCGAACTCTTTTTTTTGAATGTTAATGCGTAATAAACGTGTCATTGATACCTCCTGATTTTTAAAACTGCTTTTGCAGTATTTATGTCAACTATGACTTAAAGGTGTTTAGATAACAATATATAATAGTGAAATGTTCACCTGTAAAGCCATAATAACTATTTTTATATTAAGCAGTTTTTTAGGTTAAAGCAACATAAAACTTAATTAAAAACGTTGTGTTGTTTGACATATTTTTGTTATATGATTGCAGACATAATAAAGATGCGCCTGCAAAAAGTCCCTTTTTGCAGGCAATGTTGAATTTTGAATTATGAATGTTGAATTATTTAAAAGGGTTATAGGATAATTTTTTGCCAAAATTGTAAATTTTTAATTTTTGCAGTTGCATCAACAAATTTGATCTGTCTTAATTTATGAGCGACAGGTCAATTGAAGATAAGAAAACTAACACTTGCCATCTGGGTATAAAATTTGCTAAAAATTTAAAAAATGAACAAGCCCTTGAGGTAGATATGTCTTTTTTGAAGGCTCTGATTATCCATCCTGACCGTGAAGTCTCCGCTACTTTACGCGAGTATTTAGCCAAGGAGGAGCAGATAAAAATCCTTGGCGAGGCCATGACTTCTTTTGAGGCTTTGGAGCTTTTAGAAAACATCGCCTATGATGTTTTTTTTCTGGGTATAGATCTTCCCAACGGGGTTGACGGGATAGAGTTGGCCCAGATTCTCAATCAACGCAAACAAAGACCAGCCTTGGTCTTTATTGCTTCAGATGAGCACATGGCCTTCAAGGCCTTTGAGGTTGGTGCGACAGATTATTTGCTGTGGCCTTTCCCGAAGGCCAGGCTACAAAAAACAATTGAACGATTGCTTAGAGTTTCTCCGCAATTGCGTATTATTGAGAGAAGCAAACTCAAAAAATCAGAAGATGATGAGACCGTCCATATTGCCCTGGGAGAGGAGGAGGAAGATTTAATTATTAAAGCCTTGCGCCAGGCTTGGGATTATAAACAGTACAAGCAGGTGGAAATTGAGAAATTGCCAATTAATCAGGATGGTAAACTTTTGCTCATACCCTATAATCAAATAGTTTTTGTGGAGGCCTTTGAGGATTATAGCTACGTGCACACGGCCAATGATAAATATTTAACGTCCTATCGTCTCAAGAACCTGGAGGAAAGACTGAGGCAGTATCGGTTTTTTCGGGTGCATCGGAAATACCTGGTCAACCTGGATATGGTTACAGAGATAGCTTCTTTACCCGGAAGCAATTTCATGCTTAGAACTGCAGGTAAAAAAAGGATAGAATTGCCTATCAGCCGACGGAGAATCGGGGAATTAAAGCAGATACTCGGGCTGTAAAACTCTTTGTTAACAAATTCGTTGCCTTTAAGAAATTATAAAACCGTTCAACTATATCTTTAAACCTTTAGTCGATTATCTTTCTTTTTTTAGCCTGCCTAAGGTTAAATTTAAGTTGAGAAAATTCCTTGTTTTGATATATAGTTAAGTAAATTAAGGTTACGATTTGGCCATAAGGAGGCATGATTTTCTATTTGTGGCCAGAGCTAAAGGAGGAAAAGATGGAAACAAAAGGCGCGCTGGACGCTCTTTTACATGAGGAGAGAGTTTTTAGGCCTCTACCCCAGTTGGTCATTGAGGCCAACGTTAATCCGCAAGAATATGCTGAAGCCATGAAGTTGGCGTCTGAAGATTATCTGAAGTATTGGGAGGAAGCAGCCAAAGAGTTGGACTGGTTTAAAAAGTGGAATCAGGTATTGGATGATTCTAATGCTCCTTTTTACAAATGGTTTGTGGATGCAAAGTGTAATATTGTCTATAATGCCCTTGACCGACATATAGAGACAGCCAACAAAAACAAGCTGGCTTTGATCTGGGAGGGAGAACCGGGCGATACCAAAAAGTTAACCTATTATGAGTTGTATCGGGCTGTAAACAGGTTCGCCAACGCCCTTAAAACTTTAGGTATTTCTAAAGGTGACCGGGTAGTTTTATACTTGCCTCCTCTGCCGGAGACCATGATTGCCATGCTGGCCGTTGCCAAGATCGGGGCCGTGCACAGCATGGTTTTTGCCGGATTTTCAGCTAAAGCCTTGAGAGATCGCATCATTGACGCTGAGGCAAAGTTAGTCATTACAGCTGACGGATTTTATCGCAACGGACGAGTGGTTAACTTGAAAAAGGTAGTTGACCAGGCCCTTGTGGATGGATGTGACTGTGTGGAGACAGTAGTCGTAGTACACAGGGCCAGTGTGGAAATGGAAATGGTGGATACCAGAGACATTTGGTATGAAGACCTCGTCCGCCAGGAGAGTCCTGTTTGTCCTACCGAAGTAATGGACTCCGAAGACATGCTTTTCCTGCTCTACAGTTCAGGTACGACAGGTAAGCCAAAAGGAATAGTGCATACTCATGGTGGTTATATGGTGGGTGTGCATAGAAGCTTGAACTGGGTTTTTGATATTAAGCCCACGGATATTTTCTGGTGCACGGCTGACGTTGGTTGGATTACCGGGCATAGCTATGTTGTCTATGGGCCTCTTATGGTTGGGACAACGACTATAATGTATGAAGGCCATCCTCTCTATCCGCAGGCAGATAGACTCTGGGACATAGTAGAGCGTTATGGTGTTACTATTTTTTATACTGCTCCGACTTTGATCAGGATGCTTATGCGTTTTGGCTCACAATATCCCAAAAAACATGATCTATCTACACTAAGGCTTCTGGGGTCAGTTGGTGAGCCCATAAACCCCGAAGCCTGGGTCTGGTTTTATACAAACGTGGGCCGTTCGGAATGTCCTATTATGGATACTTGGTGGCAGACCGAGACTGGTTCGTTTATGATCAGTCCCTTGCCCATTACGTTGCTCAAGCCTGGTTCCGCTACCAAGCCTTTACCTGGCATTGAAGCCGATGTGGTGGATGAAGAAGGAAATCCTGTACCGCCGGGTAAGGGAGGGCTTCTGGTTATCAAGAAACCTTGGCCGTCTATGCTGCGCACATTGTACAAAAATCCCGAGAGGTATAAAAAGACCTATTGGGAAAAGTTCCCGGGCATGTATTTGGCCGGAGACGTAGCTCGCAAGGACGAAGACGGCTATTTCTGGATTCAGGGACGTTCTGACGATGTCCTGAATATTGCCGGACACCGAGTTGGTTCTGCTGAGCTTGAAAGTGCCTTTGTCTCCCACCGGGCAGTTGCAGAGGCAGCAGTCATTGGTGTGCCAGATAAGATTAAAGGCGAAGTTGCCAAGGCCTTTGTGATTTTAAGTGAAGATGTCGAAGTTGAAGATCCGGACGAACTGATAAAAGAACTTAAAATGCATGTCCGCAATGAGCTTGGGCCGGTTGCAGTAGTCAAGAGCATTGAGTTCAGGGATAAACTGCCCAAGACCAGGAGCGGGAAGATTATGCGCCGCATCCTGAGAGCCCAGGAATTAGGCGAAGAGGTTGGCGATACTTCAACTTTGGAAGATTAGAAAGAATGTATAATCAAGGGATAAAGGGTGTATTTAGTCCTGCCCTTTATCCCTTGATACTGGCTTACCCCTTTCTCCTTAATCCTTTATTATTTCTTTCCATTTTTTTTGCTTTTCCCAGGAAAATCCTCCGGGTACACAGGGCCAGATAGAATTGTTCTGAAACAAAGGCTCATCTAAAGGATAGGGAGAATGTTCCTGTGCCTTAGAAAAAAGTTTGCTGCCAGGTATAGGAGTGTAATAGGCCAGCTCAGGCCTTATGCCCCATTCTTTGACCTTTTTAATGGCCAGTTCGATTTCCTCATCTTTTTGTCCTGGGAGGCCAAAGAGGATATAAGCAGCAATATCTTTACTGTTAAACCCTGCCCGTAATATATTTTTTATTCCCCTCTGCCACTCCTCTTCAGTCAGTTTCGCGTCCAATCTGTTTTGAAAGTCAGCACTTTCCAAGCCTAAACGAATAGTAGTCAGGCCGGCTTTTTTTAATTTGTGACAGACATCCTGGCTTAAATAGCGAATGTGCATTGCATTGGGAGTGTGGAGCCTTAAACGAAGCCCTTTTTTGTGGATGAGTTCAAGAAAAGGCCAGAGCCACTTATCAGGGTTAACCAACAATGCATCATCATAAAAGGCAAAATCACGAGTTCCGCGTTGAAATTGGGCGTATGTTTCTTCAAAAACCAGGTCAGCCTCTTTTTGTCTAAATCCTGAGAAGAGCTTATTGCTGGCACAATAAGCACAGTGAAAAGGACAACCGCGGGACCCTAAGATTGGCGCAAAATTTGTCTCAGGATAGAGGTCCATGGCCAGGCTTAAGCCTGCATGTTTTGGGAGTGGAGGCGGGCTAATATCTAGAAGGTGCCAAAGGGACTGCCAGTTGTTTTGGTTTTCTAATGGCCCTTTAATGACCAGATCAACATCCAAGCACTGGGCATGTTCAAAACAAAGCGAGGCATAGATTCCTCCCAGAACAATGGGAACATGGGGCCAGGTCTTGCGTATCATTCTGATAGCTGTGACCACCCCTGGGTACCAGTAAGTCATGATGGAGGTGACCAGAACGAGATCCGGGGGAGGAGAAAGCCTGGCCAGGGCCTGGGCTACAGCCTGCAAGGGCAGCCCGTAGCGGCTGTAGTTGCGCGGAACATGGACCAAGAGAGAAGGTCTGGGTAAATTGACTTTGGGATAATGGCCCTGACCATAGCTTTTTGGCCGGGGCCAGTTTATGTCGGCCCAGGTTTTATCCAGACAGTCTAAAAGAGCCACTCTGGCACCTGCCTTCCTGAGCATGTCCAGACAAGCCAGGAGTCCTACAGGCCTGGACCAGAGATTATAAGCGGCAAAATCATATATCCAGGGGTTAAGGCCTAAAATTCGCGGGGCGTAAGGTTCAGGGGAGGAAGCCCAGATAATCTCGGGCCACTTGGGCCTCTTTGCAAGAGGGGTCAAGCTCGAGGATTTGTCTGAACCACTTTTTGGCCTGTTCATTTTCACCAGCCCGGACTAGGTATTCTGCCAGGTTTAAGATAATTTGAGGATTTTCTGGGTTGGCTTCCACTCCCTGCTGTAACAAATTAACGGCTTGTATTAGCTGCCCTTTTTGTAGATACAGTTTTGCAGTGAGGATATAGCCAGGGATATAGCGCCAGTTTTTATCAATACTTAATTTTGCGTATTTGAGGGCCAGGTCTGGCTGGCCCTGTTTTAAGTATAGTTGAGCCAGATTATAAGCGGCAAATTCAGGAGTGAGATAAGTAAGAATAGATAAAGCCTTTTTAAAGGCTTGTTCAGCTTGAGAATATCTCCCCTGGACCAAGTAAATTTGGCCCAGGTTGTTCCACGCCTCTGCATAATTTTGATCCAGTTGTATAGCTTTTAGAAAAGCTTGTTCAGCTTTTGGGTCTTCCCCCATGGCCATATAGGTCAGGCCCAGGTCGAAATAGAGGCGAGGATTGTCCTTCGCTTTAGGCTCAATGAGTAAAAGCTGTTGCAGGGCCAGCCTGGGCTCGCCCTCTACCAGATATCTTTCAGCCAGTTCCAGACGAGCCTGGACTTGTTCAGGGGTAACTATTTCTTCAGGGCCTATCTTTGGAGCGCATGCCACGAGAAATAGCACCGCAAGCAATAGAAGCTTTGGACGTAAATGGTAGTATGTAATTTGTGATGCGTTTGTTTTTGTCACTATAAAACCAATTAAGCAGATTAAATAACTTTATTTAATGAGTATTCAATAATAGCCTCGGCCCCACGAGACATGAGTTCGGGGATCAGCTCACGGACCTTGTTTTCCTCGACGACTATCTCTACGGAAAGCCATTCTTTGTGGTACAGGTTGGCCACGGTAGGCGCGGTCATGCTGGGCAGCACATCCATGACCTGCTCCATCTTTTCTTTAGGCACATTCATTTTCAGACCAACCAATTTATCCGCACGCAAGGCACCTTGGAGCAAGGTGTTGATAGTTTCTATTTTGTGCCGTTTCCAAGGGTCTTCCCAAGCCTTTTTGTTGGCAATTAGCTGAGTATTGGTCTGTAAAAGTTCTGCGATGATGCGTAGGCCGTGGGCCTTGATGGTTGTTCCTGTTTCTGTGACTTCAACTATGGCATCGACCAGACCTTCCACAACCTTGGCTTCTGTAGCTCCCCAGGAAAATTCCACTTCCACTGGAATATTAGCGTTTTTAAAATATTTGACAGTGAAATTCTTTAATTCCGTAGCAATTTTTTTCCCGGCCAGGTCTTCTGGTCGTTTGTATGGTGAATCACCAGCCACGGCCAGTACCCAGCGGGCTGGACGGTTACTTACTTTGGAATAAACCAGATCGGAAACCACTACTACGTCGGACTCATTTTCTAAAATCCAGTCTTTACCGGTAAGACCGGCATCAAGGGTGCCGGATTCAACATATCTGGACATCTCCTGGGCCCGGCATAAGGAGCATTGCAGTTCCGGGTCATTGACTTCCGGGAAGTAATTTCTGTGATGGGGCTTGATCTTCCATCCTGCCCGAGCAAAGAGGCGCATGGTTGCTTCCTGAAGTGAACCTTTGGGGATGCCTAGTTTTAAAATTTTATCGTTAGCGTTCATTTACTTATATACCTCCTTGGGGTCAAAGACTTTGGGCGAGCAAATTTTTTCTTTACCGTTTTCCAGTTTGCGATAAAAGCAGCTTTTATACCCCTCATGACAGGCAGCACCTCCCACCTGGTCCACAATAAAAAGCACCGTATCCAGATCACAGTCAAGGCGAATTTCTTTTATTTTTTGCACATGACCGGAAGTTCCACCTTTATGCCAGAGGGTTTTCCGACTACGGCTATAATAATGTGCCTCACCTGTTTCAAGTGTTTTATTCCAGGCTTCTTCATTAATATAAGCCAGCATTAAAACTTCACCTGTGGCGGCTTCCTGAACGATAGCCGGGACTAGGCCGTTTCCTTTAGCAAAGTCTGGTTTCAATGTTTTTCCTCCATTTATTTTGGTTGAGTGGTGGAGTGATTTATTAGTTGACTGGTATTGGATTTAATTGAAACTAGTTTTCTACTTGCCCACTCAACTATTTAACTTTGACATTACAATCAATTGTCCACACGCAGCGCTTATATCTTGTCCTTTGCTTTTGCGTAAGATAGCTGTCATGCCCTTGGACCAGAGAATTTGCTCAAACTTTAAAATATCCTTTTTTTCAGGAGCCCTGTACTTTGAATCCGGGCCGGGATTGTAAGCTATGAGATTGATTTTGCATTTAACTCTTGAAAGCAAGCGAACCAGTTGCCTTGCATGCTCTGGCGTGTCATTTACTCCGCCCAGCAAGACATATTCAATAGTGATCCTCTCTCGCCTGGCTAGGGGATACTCGGCCAGCACGGACACCAACTCGTTCAGATCCCATCTGGCTGCTTTGGGCATAATTTTTTCCCTTAGTTCCTGTGTCGGGGCGTGGAGAGAAACTGCCAAAAGCGCCAGTTTTGATTGTCCAAAGTCTTGCAAAACTCCCTTAATCCCGACAGTGGACAAGGTTATTTTGCGTCTGGAGAAGTTGAGACCCAATGGGTGATTTATGATTTGCAGGGCCTCTCTAACTTCTTTCCAGTTGAGAAGGGGTTCTCCCATGCCCATAAAGACCAGATTGGTCAAGTGCTTGGGGGAGTTTTTTTTCTGGAGATAGTCTTGGGCCACCAGGATTTGGGCAGCAATTTCATGGCTGTACATATTGCGTTTAAAGCCCATCTGGCCAGTGCTGCAAAAGGTACAGGCCAGGGAACAACCTACTTGTGAGGACAGGCACTGCGTGTAGTGATCCTTTTCCGGGATAAGGACAGTTTCGATTAGCTTTTCGTCCTCAAGGGCCAGTAGAAATTTGACTGTTCCGTCTTTACTTTCTTTAATATCCCTGACTTCTGGCCATTTAATGCAAAAGTTCTGAGCAAGAATTTTTCGCAGTGGCTTTGATAAATTGGTCATCAGGGAGAAGTCTTTTACCCTTTTGGCCCAAAGCCAGGGCCAGAGCTGTTTGGCCCTGAATTCCTTTTCCCCCCTGTTTATAAGCCAGTGAGAGATTTGGTCAAAATTTAAACTCAGGATGTTTTTGGTTTTATTTTTCAAGGTTCGAAAATCGAGGCTTGATCTTTCCTGCCTTCTGCTTACTTTAATTGTTGTGGAAATTTATCCAACTTGGGAAGTCCCGCCAAAGGCGGGACTTCCCAACCTTCCTGTCTCATCCTTCTTACGTTTCGCATACTAGCAAATATGACCCACTTAAGACAACTTTTCCTTGTCTTTATACTTGCGAACAAAGGTAATAGCCTCTTCCACATTGGTCACATCGCCGGCTATCTGGGCCTGGAGCAATGCATCGCGAATTAGTCCTACCAGTGGTCCGGGCTTGATGCCTGTATACTCCATGATCTGATGGCCGTTAAGCAACGGTTCAAGCATTTCCTCACTGATATCGGCACGGTCAAGCATTTTTATGTTGTGATTGAATTCTTTGTAGCTGCCGTTTCTGGCCTTGATATCGGCGCGCACCATTTCGATGAGTCGTGGGTACTCATCCAGGCTTTTAAATCTGCGGATACCTTTATCAGTGAGCATAAAATGAAAGCGCATATGATGCCGGACAAGATGGCAGATAAGGTCGATTTCTTCAGGGTCAAAACGGAGTCTTTTTAGTATTTTCCTGGTCACTTTAGCTCCGACCTGGTGGTGTTGGTAGAAAGTCATTTGCTGGTCGTAGATTTCCCCGGTGTAGAGTTTGCCAACGTCGTGGAACAGGCAGGCCAATGTTCCATACCAGTCATAGGGAAGTTCTTCTGGATAGTGACGCATGACTTGGACAGTGTGTTCCCAGACTGTTTCCTCGCCTTCTTCGGGGTTTTTGATCTGTTTGACACGACTCAGGGCTGCCAGTTCCGGGATGAGGCCGTGCAGGATCATACTGTCAAATAAAAGCTGGACAAAGGCCCACATATTCTCTGCTTCCACCTTGCGCCATTCATCCATTATGTCTGAAACCGAAACATAATCCAGTACTCTCCTGGCCGCCCTGACAATGGCTAGCCAAGTGTTTCCTTCAATAGGTAGATGATAATTGGCAGAAAAGCGCAAAGCACGCACAGCTCGCAGATAATCTCTTTTCAATGCCTCATCGGGAATTCCTTGCAGACATATCTGTCCGGAATTTAAATCTTCAAAACCGTCATATACGTCTTTGGGAGTAGGAACATAGGGGCAGGCCAGGCTCATGGGCAGTTCGTCTTTTTGTGCTAACTGCTTTAAAAGTCTGGGAGTGAGCCTGGCCACGGTGCTTTCTGTGTAAGAACTTTCCAGAACATCTGCAGGGTAGAAGTGAAAGATGATTTCCCCTTGCTTAAGACTGGCGATTAATGACTCGTCTTGTATATTGTGTATGTGGGGAAAAAGTTTTTTCAAACCTTCAAAATCCAGGTCAGTACAGATATCCACAATAAGATTGCTATTCTGCAGAGCTTTTTCCTGCAGGGGGGCATTGATAATATAGGCATCATAGCCATTACGCATAATTGTTTTACAGATTGAAACAGCGTCTTTTATGGGTTGGGGCATAAGTTTCTCCTTTAATTCCACAAATTCATTTCATCCAGTGGAATATTTATGAAGATGAGAATGAAGTTTACCGAATACTCTCCAAGAAAACTATAAATGGATTTGTCACTGTCTTCAATGTTTCACATTGTAAACTTTATAATCTCAATGAGAGCGAAACTCAACAAGTTGATAGTCGGCTATACTTTCAACTTTCCCCGCCACTCAGACCAGGAACCAATATTTAACTGAGCGAGTTTTCGGGGTAATTCTTCGACGATTTGAAAGGCTTTGTCAGGTCGCATGAAGTTGGCCGTGCCTATCTGAATGGCAGTGGCCCCGACCAGGATAAACTCCAGGACATCCTCCACAGTGCTAATGCCGCCAATGCCTATAACTGGCAGGTTGGTACAATTTACCACTTCATAAACCATTTTCAGGGCAACGGGCTTAATGGCTGGCCCGGAAAGGCCACCAATAATATTAGCCAGCATGGGCTTTTGGGTATAAATATTAACAGCCATTCCGCTTAAGGTATTAATTAGAGACAAAATATCCGCACCGGCCTTTTCAACGGCCCTGGCTATGACTTTGATGTCAGTAACGTTGGGGCTTAATTTGACAATGACAGGTTTGTTGCCGGCATTTTTTTTGACTGCTTCCGTGACCTGGGCAGCCATATCGGGGTCCTGACCAAATAGCACTCCTCCCTCTTTCACGTTGGGGCAGGAGATATTGACTTCCAGGGCAGCAATGCCTTTCTCCCGGGCCAAAATTTCAGCCAACCTGGCAAATTCTTCCTTGGTCTGGGCGTAAAGATTGGCAATGATGGCTGTTTCCTTCCAGGGCAGCTTGGGTAACTTATGAGCCAAAAATTTTTCTACGCCAATGTTTTGCAAGCCAATGGCATTGAGCATCCCGCATGGGGTTTCCACTATTCGAGGGACGGGATTACCTTTTCTGGGCTTTAAGGATAAGCCTTTGACCACTATCCCCCCCAGGGAGGACAAATTTCCGTAAGGGGCAAACTCCAGACCGTAACCAAAGGTTCCTGAGGCAGTTAGGATGGGGTTTTTTAAACACAAGTTCCCCAGGCTTACGGTAGTTATTGGGTTTGTTGAACTTGTCTGGCTCATTTCAACAGCATCTCATATCTTTATTTCATCAGCCCAGAATACCGGGCCAAGGGTGCAGGTTTGAATGTAATCATCATTTTTATTTTTGGTTACACAGCCGAGACAGGCTCCAATGCCGCAGGCCATTTTGTTTTCTAAAGAAACTTGTACCCTGGCGTTAAATTCCAGAGCGAACCTGTGAACAACCTTTAAAAACGGATAGGGGCCGCAGGCCAAAATAGTACCTTTGGAAGCAAAGTCCTGGATGCGGAGACGCAGGTATTGTTCAAAGTATTTTAAATCTTGTTCAGATTCCTGCTGCTTATGTTCTTTTTTTACCTGTTCTGGTATGAGGTCAAAGGGATAGCAGGAAATATTCAAACGATGGCCAAACAAAAAATTAATCAGCTCTGGCCGCTTGTGGGTCCTGGTCAGGCCAATAAAAGGGGCAAGGCCCATGCCTCCGGCTATGATAAGCAGAGGTTTATTCTGGTCTATACTAAACCCTTTGCCCAGCGGGCCCCAGACCGTGATCCGGTCCCCTTTGGTTAGGTACGATAAAAGCTCTGTGCCTCGGCCAACTACCTGGAAAAATATATGTAGATAGTCGCTGGTTAGCTCGCAAATGGAAAACGGTCTGGGCCAGAGAGGGTCTTTGCCCCAGGCCGTTGGTCTTAGCATAACAAACTGGCCAGGGGTAAATTGCCAGTCTGGTGGCTCAAGATAAAGGTGGCAAAAATCTTGTGAACATGAAAAGTCTATGTGCTTGATTTTTAGGTCAAGACAGTGATTCATAATTTAAACTTCTTTACGGTAAGTTGTTAGTTTACGGGCCAGGGCCAGGCCCTTGTCTCCACCGCCAGCCATCCGGGCCAGCTCATGTAAAGACTTTTTGTTATCAAGTTCTGTACACAGGGTGTATGTTTGGTCGTTTATAATCTTCTTTTGTACCTGAAAGTGTTTATCCGCCAAGCAGGCTAGTTGCGGCCAATGTGTGATCAAGATTACCTGTCTGTCCTGAGAGAGTCTTTTTATTTTCTCTCCCACTCTGGACAAGGTGATTCCTCCTATGCCTGCGTCGACCTCATCAAAAAGCAAGGTGGGCAGATTCTTTTCAGATTGCAGACCCACCAGTGCAAGTAAAAAGCGGGAAAGCTCGCCGCCGGACGCGATTTTGTCCAGAGGTTGGGGAGGTTGGCCGGGATTGGGCACCCACAAAAGCCTGACCTTCAATTCATTTATTTGTGGATAAACTTCTTCAGAGTAGAGGTCAAATTGAATCTGGATGTGCTCGGAAAAGCCCAGGTTTTTTAATTCTTCTTCAAGGGCCTGTTTAAGGACTTTTGCTGCTTGTTTTCTTTGCTCATTAAGGCTGTCAATAATCCGGCTTAAGTTTTGGGCCAATTCCTTTTCTTTGCGCTCCAGCTGTTTTAGACTCAAGGTGCTGGCATCAAGAAAGGACAGGTTTTGCTCAATCTCCTGTTCAAGAGCCAGGATTTCGTCCAGACTTTTGTTTAATTTACGTTTAAGCCGGGCCAGCTCAAAGAGCCTGGCTTCAATGGTCTCTATATTGCTTTCCTCTGTGTCTACGGGAACAGACTTTAAGGTTCTGTCCATGTCCTGCAAAATGGCGATTACCCCGTCCATTTCTGTGTCTAGCTGGACAAATTCTTCATCTTCAGCAAGCCTGGAAATAATTTTTTGCAGCTCATAAAGATTGTGCAAAAGATTGGTTTCCGGGCTGTGCAGGATATTGAGAGCGCGGTTGATGTTTTGGACAAAGTCTGTCCTGGACTTTAGCCTGGTGAGTTCCTCCAGAAGCTCTTCCTCTTCATTAGGCTTCGGGCTTACACGGGCAATCTCTTCCCTTTGATACTCCAGGAAGTCCTTTTGTGCAGCTAGGTGGGCAATCTTGGCTTCCAACTCCTTTTTTTCGCCCAGGACCTGGCGTAAGGCGCGCAGTGCCATTTCTTTTTGACTTAACAGTTCCGGTTTGGGCAGAAAATAGTCTAATATTTTTGTGTGAAAAGATGGTTTTAACAATTTTTGCTGACCGTGCTGGCTGGTATGGATCAAAAGCCTGGGACGAAGAGAGAGGACCTTCTCCTGTGAACTTAAACTATCATTAAGATAAAACCTACTTCGACCTGTACTAGCAATTAGTTCTCGGCGCAGCATGATTTCTTCATCATTCAGGATAAACAAGGCTTCGACAACCGCTCTGTCTTTTTCCGGACGAACCATTGACACGGGAATCTTTTCGCCCAGAATAAAGTCCAGGGCTTTTAAGATAAATGATTTGCCTGCTCCTGACTCGCCAGTGAGAACATTTAAACCAGGATGAAATTCAAGCTCCAGGTCTTCAATAAGGGCAAGGTTTTTGATGCGTAAAAGTTCAAGCATGTTATTTGGTTAAGTTGTTTCAATTTTCGGAGTTAATTTACGGGCACATTTTCTTTAGTGCTGACAAAGGCTTGCTTGCAGGCTATGCGTAAGAGTCTGTGGCTGAACCTTTTTATCAACTTAATTTCAAAGGTTTATTTCAGTCTTGGTTTCTTTCATGCTGGAACAAAGACTTGGACCCATCTAAAACTTGCTTGCGGACAGAGCATAATGGGTACTTTGGGTAAACAAATATTCTTTTAATTATACCTAAGTTTGGCCATTTTCACTCAATGGGTGATGAGATTGCCACGGACAGCTTCGCTGCCCTCGCAATGACGAACTCGCTCCTGTCATTGCGAGTGGAACAAAGTGTAGCGAAGCAATCTCAAAGTTTGAACTGCAAAAAATCGCTCAATTTAAACTATAGATAGGTATGGTCAGTATCGCAAAATATTCAGTCCATTCATCCCAATGCTCTGTTTTCTGCAAGCAAAACTCAAGATTGGGTTATCCAAGTCGTTTGTAATGCATTTCAGAAACCAGGACTTTCAATCAGCGGTTAAAATGTGGTTTGGCCACAGACTCATAGTATACTTTTTTCACAAAAGTATATACTTTATAACATCTTCAAATAATTCATCATTCAAAACCCAACATTCAACATTGCCTGCAAAAATTTATTTTTTGCAGGCACACCTGCTATTTCACGGGGCGAGGCCCTGCTTTTTAATCTGTTGCAAAAGCTGGACAAAGAAACTTTTTACGGTTGCATCCTTTTTCTTTAACCGTCGAAGGAAAACATCTGCTTTATTCATTTTTTGCGCTGTTTCAAAGGCCAATAACAATTCTTCCAGACCTTGGCCCAGGCGGAAGGCTTTTAAATTGGTCAACGCTAAATCAAGCCCCAAGCGCCAGTTTTCCGGTTCAATGAGGCTTAAATGAGATTGAATCTGAAGCAAAAGTGGCTCCTGCCCTTTTTGGTTTTGGATAAGATTTAAAATTTCGTTTAATACCTCTTTGTTTTGTGGACCCAGGTATTCCGCATAAATTAGGCATTCCAAGGCGGACCGTGGAAGCATATTCCTGGGATTAAAGCGTAGACCTATGCGAAAGATTTCACCTTTGCGTGTAAGTTCTTTAGCCCAGAACAGGCTAAGTTGCAAAGGGGTGGAGGCAGGTTTAAGTTTTCGTCCATTGCTTAAGAGGTACCTATGCCAGAATTGGCGGGCCAAAGGAAGGTCATTGTGTTTTAAGGCAGCAAAGGAGCAGGCTAGATTTAGCCCCAAATGAAAATCGTATTGTTTTTGCTCTAAAATAGGGATTAAAAAGGACTTTGTCTTTTTCTCATCCTGCGCATGGAGCTCTATTAAACCTCTTAACACTTCGGGATCAATGGGTAGCTTTAAAAATAAATCAATGAGATCCTTCTTGTCTAAAGCCAGTGCCTGGTTTTGCCAGAGGAAAAAGAGAGAGAGGACAATATTTTTAAAGGCCTGCTGTTCTGACTGTGCTTTGGGACTTATTCCTTTAGCGTAGTGCAGAAGTTTTTGGGCGCGATGTATGGCCAAGTGGTTGTTTTGAATTCTTTCCCACCCGGCGCGGGCTATTGTCTCCGCATGGGTTTGATGACATAAATAAAATTTTATGAGCTCCCTGAGCTCTAAAACATGTTCAAAGACCAGGGTTTCTTTGCCCGGGATAAATAGAGGAGTGATTTCGTCGCCCAAGTCTTGATTTAGGACCAGAGCGCCGCAGGAGGCAGCCTCAAAGGTGCGAAAGTTTACTTCTCCGGCTATGGCCTCGTTAGGAGCAAGTTTTGTTTGTCTATAAATATCAAGCATCCGGGTAAATTCTATATTTTGGGCTATGTGCGCCTTGAACTCTTGGCGCAAAAATTCAACCAGCCACTTGCGTGCTGGCCTGTGGGCAGTTACCCGGCCGACAAAACTTAAATCATATTTTCTTTTGCTAAAATCTTTCCATTCTTTTTTTATTCCAAACCAAGGTAGCCATTTGACCTTCTCCAGTCCCAGAACTTGTAGTTTTTCTACCCATCCTTTTTGAGTGGTCAGGACAAGATCAAAATTGCGGCCATAGAATTTATGCCAGAAAGAGTTCAGGTGGGTGTCAATGGACCAGAAAATTTTAGGGCAGGAGAAATGTTCAAGGCCTAAAAGCAGGGTTCTGGGACCTAGGTTTTCCTGTTGAATAACCAGGTCGGGATTAAAGCCTTGGACATTGGGATGGTGGCTTAGATCAAGAAGTTCACCTGGTGGCGGGTTAAGATTTAAGACTTTAGCTCCGAGTTCTTCTAGGGCTCTTGCGAGGCTTAGGTGGATGCCTAAAATTCGTAATTCGTGATTTCTGGTCCGAGATTCGTATTTGTTCACAGTATTAAGCACCCAACTTAACCCTCCAACTCTCTATCTATTTTTGTTTCAAGCGCGGATCCAAAATATCACGTAAAGACTCTCCAAGTAAATTATACCCCAAAACAGTAAGTAAGATACAAAGGCCGGGGAAAATAGATAGCCAGGGAGCAATCTCAAGGACATCTTTTCCTTCCATGAGCATGTTGCCCCAGCTAGGCGTAGGCGGTTGAACTCCCAGGCCCAAAAAACTTAAAGCGGATTCCGTGAGAATGGCCGAGGCAACCCCCAGAGTGGCCGAGACCAGGACCGGGGCCAGGGCATTAGGGAGGATATGGGCGAATAATATCCGCCATAGTCTTGCACCACACAATTTTGCCGCGAGGATAAATTCTCTCTGGCGCAAAGACAGGGTTTCTGCCCTGACCAGCCTGGCTACTCCCATCCATGAGGTCAGGCCGATAACAATCATTATGTTTGTTAAGCTAGGTTCTAAAAATGCAATTACCGCCAGAATAAGAAAAAAGGAAGGGAAACAGAGCATAATATCGACAAAACGCATGATTATCTCATCAATAATTCCGCCAAAATAGCCAGCCAGGAGGCCTAAAAAGATGCCTATACCTACAGAAATACCCACAGCTATAAAACCAACCCATAAAGAGACTCTGGCCCCGTAAACCAAGCGGGAAAACACATCGCGACCCAGGCTGTCCGTACCCAGCAGATATTTACTAGAAGGCGGTGCCAAGATGGCATCAACATTTAAGCTGGTAGGATCATAAGGGGCAATAACCGGAGCTAGAAGAGCAATCAAGCTCATGCTGCCTACGATGACAATACCTAGGATAAACAGCCAATTTCTATTTTTCACCTTTCTAATCCCTGGAACCTAATCTAATGCGTGGGTCTGCTAAGGCATAACCAATATCAGCCAGGAGATTCCCCGCCAGGGTCAAAATTGCTCCCAGAACCAGATTGCCCATAATTAAAGGGTAATCCCTGGCCATAACTGCTTGATAAAAGAGTTGACCTAAACCAGGTAGGGCAAAAATGGATTCAATGATCACGCTACCGCCAATAAGCCCCGGGACAGAGAGACCTAAAATGGTAATAACCGGCAAAAGTGCGTTTCTTAGACCGTGTTTAAAGATGACTACATGGCCGGGCAACCCTTTTGCCCTGGCCGTGAGGATAAAATCCTGGCGCAAGACCTCAAGCATGGAGGTACGCATAAATCTGGACATGCCAGCTAACCCGGTGATGGTGAATACAAATACGGGCAGGGCCAAATGTTTGGCCAGGTCCATGAGTTTTCCCCAGAAAGAAAGATATGGAAAATCCAGTGAAGTCAGGCCGGCAATAGGCAAGATGGGCCAGTAAATGCCAAAGCTTAGCATAAGGAGCAGGGCCAGCCAGAATCCTGGTATGGCAAAGCCAATAAAGACCAGGATGGTCATTAGGCGATCAAACCAGCTATTTTGATATACAGCCGAGAAAATCCCAATGGGGATACTTATAACCAGTATTAAAAACATGGAAATGAGGTTAAGGGACAAAGTCAGGGGTAGGCGTTCTTTAATCTTATCCCATACCGGGCGATGATCTCCGCTTAAAGACTGGCCAAAATCAAACCTGACAATGCGTTTTAGCCAGTTCAAGTACTGGATATGCAGGGGCTTATCCAGGCCATAAATTTTTTCCAGTCTTGCCCTGGCACCGGCTCCGGCCATGGGATTTAAAGTGGTCTGCAGGTCAGTAGGTGAACCAGGGGCCAGGTGAATGACCCAGAAACTGATGACCGTAATACCGAAAAAAATTAGTACCAGCCAGAGGAGTTTAGTTATGATCAGTTTCATTCCACTCTTTACATCATTCCAGTTTCTTTAATTCAACATTCATCATTTAACATTAATCATCAGGCATCATTCCGCTTTCAGCTTGCGGCTCATTAGTTCCTGTACTGCCTGTTTAGGATCTTTGTCTTTGAATAAAACTTCATAAACTTGTTCTGTTATGGGTAACTCTACACCGAGTTTTCTGCTTAAAAAATAGACTGATTCCGTGGTTTTAACACCTTCAGCAACGGTTCTGGTCTCGGCCAGGATCTGGCCGAGCTTTTGGCCCTGGCCTAGTTTTAGTCCCACCTGGCGGTTGCGGCTTAAGTCCCCGGTACAGGTGAGGACCAAATCCCCCATGCCGGAAAGGCCCATGAAGGTCCTTTCTTTGGCCCCCAAGGCTACGCCCAGCCGGCTCATTTCAGCCAACCCCCGGGTAATAAGGGCGGCCCGGGCATCATGGCCAAAACCCAAACCATCAGAAATACCAGCGGCAATGGCCATGATATTCTTGATGGCCCCCCCAAGTTCTACTCCGCGATAGTCTTCGTTTAAATAGACACGAAAGTAATCTGTTGAAAGAAGCTCCTGCAGTTTGCGTCCCAGATTATTATCTGCACAGCCAAGGCTTACAGCCGTGGGCAGTTTATGACTAACCTCTTTCGCAAAAGAAGGGCCAGAAAGGATAGCGTAATATGGTTTTTTGTCCTCAAGCACATCTTCAATTACCTGGGACATGGGTTTTAATGTCTTTAATTCTACGCCTTTACTGGCACAGATAATAATAGGATTGTGCGGGAAAAGGTGTTTATAAGTGGAAAGGACCTGACGGATAAACTGGCAGGGAATGACCACCAGAAAGTAGTCTGCTCCATCTACCACCTGAGCCATGTCCGGACTTACTCGCAGTCCTGGGCTAAGCTTTATTCCTGGCAGATACCAGGTGTTTTCGCCACGGTTTTTGATTTCCTCCACAAGCTCTGCTTCCCTGATCCACAACCATGTGGTCAGTCCTTTTCCAGCGAGCATGTTGGCTAGGGTAGTGCCCCAGCTACCTCCTCCGAGAACGGCAACTTTAGGCATTGGGCCTCCAATTATAGTGTTAGTGTTGGTGTTAGTGTTAGTGTCAGGGATGGAGGAGGTCAAGTGTTTACAGTATGTCGAGGACGCCAGTCTTTGAGGTTGTGACATTATATGCAAATAACGCAAAACCTAAAGCCATGATACTTTAGGATTTGCAATGGTACCCTGGATATTCAGGCGAATTTTTTTTCTTTTAGACATCAAGGGTTTAAGTGATTGTGGGAAATTTTTTAGATTTGAACCAATTTTTAGTTCGACGGCTAGATTTATCCTGCTCGAATTAATATTCTTGTTTAGGAAAATACTTCCCTTAATTTTTCCGTTGATACCAGCCAAACTTACAGGCCCTTCTTTTATCTTTAACACCCCGTTTTTAATGGTAAATTTTATGGTTGTCTTTATGTCCTGCAAAAGAATATTTTTAAATAAGGGGGTATCAAAATTTATATTACAGTTAATTATTTTTATGTTGCCTTGGCCGCCTAACCTAGGCAGGCTAAAATTTTTAGGGTATTGGAGATTAATAGTGCTGTCTAAACTCCCGTCAATCGAATTAATATATATATCTTTGAGGTAAGCGATGGAATCAGAGAGGCGAATGTCTTTTAATTCTACTTTTAACTCACCAATTTTCCAGTTTTTTATTGAATCAAAAATAGCGTTAATGAATATTTTCCCATCCCATAGCTGGGTATAAATATTGAATTCCGGGATGCCTAAAAAGAGACTCGATGGATTTAATTTAAGGTTCGGATTTGATAAAGTTAGAGGAGGGAATTTTGGAGTTTTGATAACTAAACTTTGAGCTTTTAGTCCTAAAAAAGCACTTGGAGCAAGGGATGTTAAGCTTACCTCTAAATTGAGTGCACGGCTTAAATGTTGGGAAAGTCTCTGTTCCAGAGTTTTGAACGGAAAAGTAAAAATAATAGTGGCGGTTACGGTGATTAGAGCAAGTACCGAATAGAGAAGAATAAGCTTTGATTTTGACATAAATATGAACCTGCTACAAAAAGACCTGTAGTTTTTTGCAGTGTTGCATTTTTTAGTTCATCAATCCTGCTTCAGGATTGAACATGTTATATCAACATCCAAGAGCCCGGTTTTTTTTTCAGTGCGGATTATCAATCGATCTATACTGATGCCGTAAGGCGATGATTCTATTTGGGTAAGGAATGGTATTAGCTTTCCGAGTCTGACTTTTTTTAAACGGAGGTCAACAATTTCCATGGATACACCGTTGTTAATGTTTTTGGACGATGGACGCAGGAAATCAACATTTTTTTTGACCTGGTTCTGAGTGGCCAGGCGGTCTAAATAGGAAAAAAGGGTGAAGTTACGAGGGAGATTGCCTTGGCTTGGTGTAGGTTTTAAATTTGTTTCTAAAATTTTTTTTAACTGGCTTTCCAACCTTAAAAGTTTCTCAAGTCGAGTTGTATTGATGGTAATGGTTTGGTCCAGTCTTTTTTGGTAGTTGACGAGGGGTATTACAGCCCATTGCCATATGGCCAAAACAAGTATTATTCCCGCAAAGAGTAAAATTACAATTTTTCTCTGTGTGTTACTTATCATTATTAGACAATTTAGTTTTATAATTTAGGTTCTGAGCATTTAGCCTTGCTGGTTTTGTGACTTTTCTTTTTCTATTTTAAAATGATTTTGTATCACATGAAAGATCGATGTGTAAAGCGAATGCAACCTGTCTATTTGTATCTGTTTTAGCTCCTTTAATTTCCACCTTTTGAAACAAATCTATACTTTCAAGTGATTTTTTAATTTTGTCTACAGTAAAAAAAGAGTCAGTTATTCCCTGGATTCTGATATGTTGATGGTCTGCTGTAAAGTTTTTAAATTGTACAGCTAATGTTTTTGGTACCTGAGAGCTTATTAAATTTAAAATTTCTATCGTTTTTACTTTCGAGATAGATAAACCTTTGTCGTTTATGTTTAATTGTTGAATTTTTGACTTAAATAAACTGATATATTGTATTGGAGTTAATTGATCTTGAATGTCTTTAAAGTTTCTTGAAATCACTTCATTCATTTTATTGTAAATTTGGTTTAATCTTTTTTCCTTAATATAAATATGAGATATATAACTGAAGGAAATACTAGCAAGTAATATAAATAGTGATATTATTATTGTTTTGATGTTGTCTTTATATTTGTAATAATGTTTGTATTGTGATTTATTTTGAATAAAATTTAAAGTTTTTGCTTTTTGTCCAAAACCAAGGAACAGGCCCAGATTTGGATAAAACTTCGGGATATCTTTTTTGCTAATAATTTGAAATAACTTAGAATGAAAATTTAATTTATAAATTTCTTGTACAGGGATGCTGAGTTTTTTTTCAATAGAGTCAGGTAGATTTTCCGGGTATGGACCTGAAATTATAATTTGTTCTATGACAAAATCTATTGAGTCGTTGTCTGCTTTAAGTAAAGATATTTTTATTTTGTCGATAAGATGATCATGATTGCTGCTATAATTTGTGTTTGATATGTCGTTTGGCGAGCTGTTTTTATGTAGCTTCCATTTAAACTCATGTCCTTCTATAAGTTTATTACTTTCTATGCATAGCAAAAAAGCGCATTCTGGTTCAAAGTGAAGGAGCATGTATCTTTTTGGCCTGGGTTCTGCTATATTACTGCAGAGGGATAAGAGAGAAGAGTAGGGCAGGTCTATGAGAAAAGGATATATATTAACATCTTCAAGGGCTTGGACCAGCTCATCTATTTCCTGTTTTTTTATGCCCAGGCATAATATTTGTTGGTTTTGAGCCGCATCTTTTAGGGTAGGTATAAAATCATAGTAGAATTCATCCAGTGGAAAAGGAAGGCTATCCTCAAGCTCTTGAGGCAGAATTTCGGAAATTTTGTTTTTGTCAGAAAATGGAAAGGTCAACTGCCTGAGAAAATAGCTTTCTGGTAAAATCGAGAGCAAGAGACAATCGTAAATTAACTTTTTTTCTTCAAGTTCCAATTTGATGCTTTGAGCTAATTCAGATTTTGATTTAATACCTGACAATTTTTTTTGCCAGCAATTTACATCTGTTATTTGCCCCCATTTTTTTTCTACAAAAAGAAAGTTTAAATAGGAACTTGATATGTGCAGGGTTAAAATTTTTGATAACATTATGAATACTCTACAAAAAGAGGAATAAATTTTATCTTCTTTTTATTTTGTTGTGTTTTTAACTTTAAAATTGCCCGTACTTTTACTTCTGTTTGACCAAGCTTGCCTGTACTTAATACAGAAAAGTATCTGGATTTAATGGTTATAAAACTATAAAAATGAATACCTAAAGCTCCAGGCAAATTATTGTACCACCCCGATGATGATAATTTATCAAAGTGCATTCTGTCCTGGCGGTATTCAATCATTTCCTGAGCAAAATCCAGGGCATCTTCAGCTGGCACACCCGTGTCCCCTTGTTTAATTAAAGAGGCTAAAATATACTGTGGCGCTGTGTTGATATTTACCTTCCCGTCACTAAAAATAGTTAAAAGCTCTTTTAATCCAGGGCGACCACTGTCCCCAAAATATAAACTGTCACTGATGCCCGCTATATGTCTTAATTCAGATAAAGTTTGTATGGGGCCATTTCTGACCCGGATTTTTTTTTTATTTTGGTCATAGTAATCCTGTTCAAACCCGGCTTCTGATTCTGGCAACTCATCGCTGTCTAACCAGTCTTTGATGGCGATGATTATATTTTGCGCTTTTTCAGGGTCCAGGTGAAAGGCCGGGCCGATCAAGAGGTTGAAAAAAGCTTGGCGATATTCTTCTCGCCATCTTCCACGTGAATCAATTAGATAATTTATGGAGAACTTGGCCTGTTCATCAGCTATTTGTAAAAGTATTTGTCCTCTTTCCGGCGCTGGCAAGTCTAACCCATCCTGCTCATCAGGATGAGCCCATATTTCACCCGGGTGATCAGACTCATTATCTTGTGCTCGATCATAAGTAAGTAATGCCTTTGCCAGAGCAAGGCCTGAACGGGCAAGAGCACGACACCTTTCCTTTCTGGCCATATAGATTGTTGATGTTAAATAAACTCGATTTTTGCTCTGTGTTTCCAGGACGATGGTCACTAAAATGGTAATAATCAATAAGGTCAGGATTAGGACACTGCCGTTTTTTTGCTCGAGTTTTTTTCTAATTCCCAATTTCCAACTCCTAACTCCATTTACCAACTTCAAACCTTATCCGGTCACTGATGAACTGACCATCCTTCCACAGGGATAAAATAAACAAATTTTCTGCTAAAGTTATTCTCTTCCTTTATTCGCAAGGTTAATTTGACTAAACAAGGCAGAGCAGAACCATAGAATTCATTATTTTCACTGTCCCAATCCTCAAATTCCTGTCCCTCTTTATTTAAAAAGAGAAGAGAGAACTCTTGAATATTGTCTGCTATTTCCAGAACATGCCATTTTGTTTGCTGTGAGCTCTTTTGTTTTCTCATCAGAGAAAATAACTCATTATTTTTTCTTAAAAAGTACTGCACTTGATTGATTGTCATGCATGGAAAGCTATTATCGAAAGTCAAATCATTGGTTGTTGCCATAGACAATACCAATCGACAATCTTTATTATCGCCTATAGTTTCTAAGGTAGAGGTAGTAGTAAACTTGAAATTTTCTTGTGTACTGTTGTCTGCTTTTTTATAATAAGCAGAATGGATGTCCTGATAGGTTATATCCATGATGGTTTGAGCCATCTGGTTTATTTTAAAATATGTATTAAAATTTTCTGTTAAAGTTAAAGTATTGCTATATACAGCAAAAACAGTAAAAAAAATTATCCCAGCAATGGCAAGGGAAATTAGAATTTCCAGTAAGGTGAAGCCATTTTGACGTTTGACGTTCGACGTTCTACATCCGATATAGACCTTAGCTCTTAGCCTTTTGTTAGTTCGGCGTTCGATGTTATTTTTCTGAAATATATCAATCATCGCTCCAGAAAAATGCCTCCAATTGGTTTACAGTAGCATCAAGTTTGTAGATCGTTACTTTTAGTCTCCAGAGGTTTTCAATGTCTGTGGCATCAACTTGTATGTCATATTCCAAGCCTTTCTTTTCTATTTCCATTGGAAACTGGTCATATTTTTTTATTCCAAAAGTCTGAATATGAGCCATTATATTCTGAGCAAGAAGGTTTGCCATGATTTCTTCTTCTGCAGCTTGGTTTGTGTCTTCTATTGAAACATTGGCCTTTAAAACTGCAACTAACGCGATACTTAAAATGGCCAGAGATATGAGTACCTCCATCAAGGTAAAACCAGATGGAATGGTGGATGTTGAATGTAGAGAGTTGAATGGGTAAAGGTATTTCACATTGAACATTTTCATTGTGTCACTTTTCCCGATGCAACTTCCATGCGTGCGAATGGTTTGATAATTATGTGAAAATAATTTTCGTCATCCTTAAAATTGATTATGCCGTTCAAGTTAAGTCCATTTGGCAGAAAAATAAACTTTACCGCTCCAGAAGTTTCAGGCACCCCTTTTGGTGTGATAATACTTACTATATCAAGGTGTTCTGGGACGCTAATTCTTTGAGGCTTTCTTTTGGAGCTGGTGTCCTGGTTGTGTGTGTTCAGCCAGAAATATTCCCTGCCTGCGCCTGTTTTGAGCTGAAAAGTCAGGGAAACCGGGCGGCTGGAAAGCATGGCCTGGTTCCTGGCCTCTTGAAGGGCTCCGTGCAACTTGCGTAAGAAACTTTTCTTTTCATTGACAAATAATCCAGAGCTAATTTTGGGCGCCAAAAAACCTAGTCCAATGGACAAAATCAGAATGACCACCACAAGTTCGATCAGGGTGAAGCCCTTTAGTGTGTTAGTGTCAGTGTATGAAATCTTCATTCAACATTAAACATTAATCCAGTTCCCAACTGCCTATGTCTTTGTTATGTCCGTCTCCGCCTTCAGCACCATCAGCTCCAAGGCTGATAATATCAAAATCATCATGTTCTCCTGGGCAGATATAAATGTAGTCGTTGCCCCAGGGGGCTTTGGGGATTTTTGGTAAATAACCATTGGGGGGATAATTTTTAGGTTCTTGACCAACAGTTGGTTTTTCTACCAACGCTTGTAAACCCTGTTCTGTCGACGGATAAAATCCATTGTCCAGTTTAAATTTTTTCAGGGCCGTCACTAACTCGCCCATCTGAAGTTTAGCTTTGACAATCCTGGCCTTGTCAGGTTCGTCCATTAGTCTGGGCACAATTAAACCGGCCAAGACACCGAGGATAATAATGACCACTAGAATTTCAATTAAGGTGAAACCTTTTTGTCGCTGCTTTTGAGCTGTTTCTGGTAGATATCTTGCTTGTGTGCGCATTAATTTATTTTTTGTCTTCATGTCCGCCTCCTGACTTTTTAGTCCTATAGCTTTTTTTATTCTCATTTTAATTCACTTTTTATCTTCAGTGTATAAGTTAAACCATCTTTAACAAGCCGGACATAGTTCTTTTCAATAGATATTAACCTATACCCTGATACCTCTTCTCCTTGGCGGAGTATTTTTTCATTTATTACAGCACATCGTTGTTCAGGTTCATTATCCCAGACTATAGCGTTTAAATTAAGATCCGTGGCTACTTTGGTTTGAAAGATAAAATTTTGTGTCCTGGAGATGTTATTGTTTTGTGCTTTCTGTCCAGGTGGCATATTTTTTTCGTGCTTAATCTCTGTCTTGGTTTGATTATGGTAAACTGTTTTTAACTGTTTAATTTCTTGGCTCAATGAATTCAAGGCAGTGATCAATTTGATTTGTGTTGAATTATTGTCATCCATAACTGCAATATTTAGGCGTTGGCTTGTCTGCAGTTTGTTTTTGAATCGGTAATTATCAAGATTTGAACCAATAGTATTTTGAGTAAGTTGTTCTTTAAGTCCATTTAACGTTTTTTTAGAAATTTGTTCTGGAAAAGTCAAAGAGATAAAAGCAACAGTTAAAAAAGTGATTAAGAAAATTCTCCCTGTAAGAGGGCGAGGGTAAAATGTCGAGTTTTCATTTTGCAGTACAGCCTTTTTTAAAGTGAACGAGGTAATTTTTTGTTGTTTGTGGCTATAAAGATAGTCAAGACAAAGGTCGCAAACTTTGTTTACCAGGCGAGGAATTCCTTTGGTCCAGAGCCAGATTTTTCTAGACGTGCGGGAAGAAATTTGAATCTTGTCATCTAGCCCGGATTTAGTCAGCCGATATTGGATGTAGTTTCGAGTATCCCTGGCACTTAAACCGGATAAAAATATCCGTCCACCAATGCGTTGATACAGGGAAGCAAAACGAGGTTGCCTGAGAGTGTTTTCCAACTCTGGTTGGCCTGCAATCACGATTTGTAAAAGGTGGACATTGTCGGCCTGAAGATTAGATAGAATAAGGATAAATTCAAATAGTTCAGGGCTTAAAAGATGGCCCTCATCCAAGAAAAGAACAGGGTTTTTTTGGTCATTATGTAATTTCAGAAGGGTATTATGTAGTAAACTCAAAAAATCATTATTGCTGGAAGCAGTCAGGTTAAATTCCTGAAGCACTTTTTGTTCAAACTGTTTTGGGGTTAAAAAAGGATTTCCTATTAAACCGATTACAAACTCCTGAGCATAATTTGCTTGAATATATCGGCACAAAGTTGTTTTCCCTGTGCCTATTTTTCCCATTAATAAAAAAAGACCTTTTTTTGCTCTAAGAAATTTAAGTAATAGGTTCAGTGCTGCCTGGTGTTCTTTAGATGGAAAGAATAAGTATGGGTCAGGAGCATTATGGAATGGATGTCGATAGTTCATGGTTGAAATATAAGGATTCATGGTCTCTTGCATCCTCAAAAAGTACACATTGTTAGGTTCTGTCGTTATGGAAAAGGAAAATGTTAAATGTTGAATGAGGAGCTAAAAAATATATTATGGTAGCTGAGAATACATTTCAAATATACAGTACTTGATTCCGTAACAATTTTTTATTTTACCAGGTGACTCATTTCAAAAATGGGTAATAACACCGCCAGAACAACAAAGCCAACCAAGCCTCCTAGGAGTAAAATCATAATAGGCTCTAATAAGGACGTGATGACCACAAGCCTGGAACCGATTTCATTTTCATAAGTTTCCGCCACCTTGAGAAGCATATCTCCAAGTTTACCGCTTTGTTCACCTGCTGAG
Organism: Desulfovulcanus ferrireducens; assembly: GCF_018704065.1. NCBI lineage: Bacteria > Pseudomonadati > Thermodesulfobacteriota > Desulfovibrionia > Desulfovibrionales > Desulfonauticaceae > Desulfovulcanus > Desulfovulcanus ferrireducens. Next base: position 43,223 of record NZ_JAGUQP010000002.1, read on the forward strand.
GCCATCTGAACAACAGGAGAAGGAAATATTCGGCTCTCATGAAGGGCGTCCGCCATGTTTTCACCCTGGCTGATTTTTTGCTGCATTAAGTCCACTGCTTCGGTAAATACAACATTGTTGATTGCATTGCGGACAATGTGTAAAGCTGTAGTCAAAGGGACATGGTTATTGAGGAGAGTACCTAAAGTGCGTGTAAATCTTGCTATAGCCATTTTGTTATATAGAGTTCCTAAAAGAGGCGTTTTGAATTTTAACTGGTCAACAATCCATTTGCCTTTGTCCGTCCGACTGAATTTATAAACGGCACCAAGAGATAAGATGATGAACATGAGTATAACCCACCAGTAGTATTGGAATAAGTGACTTATAGCTATCAAAATGGTCGTGGGCAGGGGCAATGCCTGTTCAAGATCAAAAAAAATTTTTGTGATTTTGGGAACAACATAACCCATTAAAAAAAAGATTACACTTATGCCGGCCACGAGCAAGAGAAGGGGATAGGCAAGGGCGGATTGTACTTTACGGCTCAGGGCAAGCTGTTGTTCTGCCATGTCTGCTAATCTTTCCAAAACAAGTTCTAATGTGCCCGAATTTTCTCCGGCCCTGACCATAGAAGTGATAGTTTGATCAAAGACATGACTTTGTTCCTCCATGGCAGCTGACAGGCTTGCTCCTTCATTGATTCGTTCTTTTATCTGGACGAGCATTTTTTTTAGGGCAGAATCTTTCATTTGACCAATTACTAGGGTCAGGGCGTTGAGCAAAGGGAGGCCAGCGTTCAAAAGGGTTGCTAATTGGCGTTGAAATATTGCTAGTTCGGTCCGGCTTATGCGGGGTTTGAAGAGGTTCAGACCGGAGATTTTTTGTTCTTTTTTTGGGGTTTTAATAAGAGATATGGAAGAAATGAATATCCCCTGCTTGCGCAACCTGGTTTTAGCTGCGTTTTTGCCCGGAGCATCAATGATTCCTTTTATGCTTTTCCCACGCAGGTCATAGCCTTTATATTCATAAACAGGCATTTGGGCTCCTTAATTAGCTTTTAGCATCAACCAGCTGGCATAAACTATTAAATTAATAACACCCCTAAAGAGCCTATGGCCAAACCTTTTTATCAACTTATTTATCAATTTAATTTCCAAGGTTTATTTCAGTCTTGGTTTCTTTCATGCTGGTACAAAGACTTGGACCCATCTAAAACTTGCTTGCGGACAGAGCATAATGGGATATTTGGGGTAAACAAAAACTCTTTTTGATATCGATAGTTATGGTTAACATCGCAAAGTATTTAGCCTATTCATCCCGATGCTCTGTTTTTCCGCAAGCTTCGTTAAGATTGGGTTACCCAAGCCGTTTGTAATGCATTTCAGAAACCAAGACTTTCAATCAGCGGTTAAAATGGGGGGTTGGCCACATGCCCTAAAGTTGCGCTACGCGTAAAACTTCACTTACGGTGGTTAGTCCTTTGAGAACTTTTTCAATACCGTCCTGGCGCAGGGTTTTCATTCCTCCCTGAATTGCTTTATTTCTAATTACGTTGGCATCAGATGATTTTAAAATCAGACTCTGGAGTTCATTATTTAAGTAGATAAATTCAAAAATCCCTGTACGCCCTTTATAGCCAGTATTAAGACAATGCTCACATCCCTTGGCTTGACCAATTGTTATTTCTTTATCCTTGTCATTTACCCCCAACTGTTGCGCCTCAATGTCCGATGGACGATATTGCTGCTTGCAATAAGGACATAAAATGCGTACTAGCCGTTGTGCAATAATTGCCCGTACGGCAGTGGAAAGCAAAAATGGTTCGATGCCCATGTCAATAAGCCGGGTAATGGCACTTGGGGCATCATTGGTATGCAAAGTGGAAAAGACCAGATGACCGGTCAAAGCAGCCTGGATTGCAATTTCTGCGGTTTCCAGATCTCTTATTTCGCCTACCAGAATTACGTCAGGGTCTTGTCTCACCATTGAGCGTAGGCCCGAAGAAAAGGTAAGGCCGATTTTGGGGTTAACCTGCATTTGTCCGATGCCTTCCAAGCGGTACTCTATGGGATCTTCAATTGTGAGGATATTTTTCCCCGGGGAGTTTATATGGTTTAAAGCAGAATATAAGGTTGTGGTTTTGCCGCTGCCTGTGGGGCCTGTAACCAGAATAATACCATGCGATAAAGTTAGTAATTGCTTAAGCTGGGTTAAGTTATGCTCGTTCAAGCCAATATCGTTTAGAGCCAAAAGTCGAGCTCCTTTTTCCAGGAGCCTTAGAACGATTCTTTCCCCGTATGAAGTAGGTAGACTGGATACGCGTAGGTCTACCTGCCTGTTGCCTATTTTAATTTCAATTCTACCGTCTTGAGGCAATCTCTTTTCAGCAATGTTTAGCCCGGCCATTATTTTCACCCGCGAGACCATATGGGGATGGATTTTCCGGGGCAGTGAGAGAAAATCATATAAAATACCATCCAGACGGAAACGGACTTTTAAGTTGTGCTCATATGGTTCAATATGTATATCACTGGCCTGGCCGCGTACAGCCTGGGTGATGATGTGGTTGACCAGCTTTATGACTGGGGAATCGTCTGCTTCGTCCAATAAGTCGATGCTGCCCTGTTCCAGCTCGGATAAAAAGTCTTCACTTTCAGTGTTTAAATCGTCAATGATTTCGTCTGGTTCTGTTTCGATTTGCCCAAAGACGCGATTTATGGTCGTGATTATTTCGTTTTTGGGGCAAAGCTGGAATTCAATGGAATCTGTTTGAAAAATAATTTTTAAATCCGCAAGCAAACCATCAAAAAAGGGAAGATTGACTGCCAGGACAAGATGATTTTCCAGAAGACGCAATGGAACAAAACAATGCTTCTTTAAATAGTGAAGCGGAAGTTTTTGAACAAGCTCTGCATTAATCTCTTTTTCCGAAATCTTATTTATAAATACCAGGCCTAATTCTTTGGCCAATAATGGTAAGAGGTCTTCTTCCCTTATTTTCTTGCTTTGTAAAAGGTAGCCAAGCATGCTCCTGTTTTTATCTCTGATTTCCTGAACAAGATGTTTGACTTCCTCTTCAGAAATCAGGCCGTGGTCAATAAGGAGTGATGTAAGTGATGTGCGCATGCTCTTGCGTCTCGCCTGGTCTCGACTTAAGTTAATATTCTGCCCAAATAAAAGGTTTTATGATTGGCTCAGCCTTTCCGCTAGGCCCAAAACGAAGATTGTCCAGCAGCTCTGCCTTACTCAAGTATATTTTTCGGGCATCATTTGGGTTGTCCAGCACGTAAGGGGTAATAAAGACCATTAAATTTGTTCTATTATTTTTTTTCGTATTTGATTTGAACAGCCAACCCAGAACAGGGATGTCACTAAGACCTGGCACTCCTTGAGTGGTGTCTTCTTTTCCTTTCTCCAGAAGCCCTGCAATGACGATGGTTTCGCCGTTTCTCACTTCAACTGTTGTTTCGGCGGTCCTTTTTTTGGTAGTAGGTGCTATGGCCACGACTCCCTGCGTTTCGTCCGATACAACCTGGTTCACGATACGGCTGACTTCCTGAAAAATTTTCAGTTTGACTGAGCCCTTATCATTTATCTGCGGCGTAACTTTAAGGGTGACCCCTACATCCTTGTATTCAATGTTCTGGATAGCTCGGTCAGTACTGGATGTACCCTGGTCAACTCTTGTGGTAAAAGGTATGTTGTCAGCAACAATAATTTTAGCCTCTTCGTTCTCCATAGTCATAATCTGGGGATATGATATAATGTTAAAGCTGGAATCGTTTTTAGCCAGATTAAGTAACGTGGCCAGATTATAGACAGTCTTTCCGTTAAAGGTAAATGGAAAGGAAACAAGGCCCAAAGATAGACCAGGAGGCGGTGCCAGGGATTCGGCATTGAATAAGTTTGGAGGGCCGCCCGGATTGGATCCTGCAAACCCAACAGTATCTTTATCCATATGAAAAATATTTTTTTGACCGGCCAGGTTCCAATTTACTCCCAGAGTTTTGATCTTTGACTCTGAAATTTCCAGGATCGCGGCCTCTATAAAAACCTGTTTGCGCGGAGCATCCAGTTGGGAAATAATTGGTTCAAGCACTGCAAACTCATCAGGTTCAGCAGTTATGACCAGACTGTTGGTTGGTTTGTCGGCGACGATTTTTACATTTTTAGAAATAATTGGTTCGTTTTGTGTCTTACTTTTTGTTCCTGCCAGCCCAGACAATACTTTGGCTAATTTTCCCGCTTCGGCATTTTCGAGTTGGACTACCTGCACCTTGCTTTTCCCTTTGGGGGTAGGTTTATCAAGTTTGGTAATCAGATCTTTGATTTCTTGTAATTCATGTCTTGTAGCCAGAACAATGAGTGCATTAAGCCGTTCATCGGCTAGAGCCAAGGTAGGGGTGGCAGCGCCTTTTTTTTTTGTTCTTTTTTTAGAGTGCAAGATCTGATTAATATGGTTGCAGATTTTGGTCGCTGATGCATATTCCAAATGAATTAATTCCAGGCGCACATTTACACCCGGAGCGTCAATTTCTTTAATAATCCGTAGCAACCTGCGGATATTAGAGGCATAATCGGCCAAGATAAGTGTTTCTGTGGCGGGATACGCTACCAATAAGCCCTGTTTGGAGACCATGGGAATAAGTATTTTGCGCACTTCATTAGCTGAAGCAAATTCCAGCGGTATAATCTGGGTAACTAATTTATCCTCTGAGCCTGGTAGTTGGTTGCTTGATTTGAATGTTTGAATACTTTTTTGCCGGGCAGAAATTGTGGGGACAATTTTAATCACATCTTCAGAAGGGATCGTAGTAAAACCATTAACTTCCAGGACAGATTGAAAGACCTTGTAAGCTTCATTGAGAGTAATGCTTCTAGGCGATAAAACCGTGACCTTCCCTTTGACTTTGTTATCAATAATAAAATTTTTACCGGTTAGTTCGCTGATGAATTTGATAAAAACCCTGATATCAACGTTATCAAAATCCATGGTTATTTGCTTGGCGGCGTTATCCGCAAAAGTAGGTACTGGCACTGATAACAAAAACAATAAAAAATATATAAATATTCTCATATGTAGCATTTTCATTCCCTTTGTAGTTATTTGGACGCTAATTGAAAAATTTTTTACCGTTGACTTGGCAGTCAGCAGGCTGACTGTCTGTTAAACTACCGGCCTTTGGTCAGGAAAGTCACGAAATTATGTGTCGTTGCTGGCAGTTACACTAATATATCTGATACTCTACCGTCTCTTCCTTTCCTGCTCGCGATATTTTTAGTTTAATTTTACTTTTATCTTTGAATCGTTCATAAAGATTGAGTAATTTTCTAGGACTATCCAATTTCTCCTTATTTATATCCAAAAGCACGTCCCCATTTTGTAGCCCGAGTTTTGTGTAAATGCTGTCTGGTTTAATCTTGGTGATTTTAAAGCCGGCGATTTGGCCGCGTATAAGGTAGGGTTTTATCAGGGCATCCTGCATGATGTTGGCCAAATTACTCATGGAAGTTTCGATCACTTTTCTGGGAATTTTTATTTTTCCTTTTGTTGTGCGGCTAGAATCTTTTTGTTTATTTTTTAATTCTTCAGGACGCATGCTTAAAATTTCATCTCTTTTTCCTGTATTTACGATCACATAAGTGCGCAAAATTTTTTTTATCAAGGCATTTTTAATCCTCTCCCCAACGTGATAAAGGCTCTGTTCTCTTTTTGCTAAATCTTCAATGATAGCTGTTGAGATATCTCCATCCTTGTCCACAATGGTCCCTACCAGTTTAAGCCTGAGCGTGGCCAACGGAAGGTCTTCTGGTTTTTGCTCTTCTTCTTTTTGAATAGCAGGTTCATAAAGTTTTCCGCCAAATAGATTTCTATCAATAATGGATTTAAAATCCAGGGCCTGGGGATTTGTCCGGGGCCTGAGAGTTGCTAAAAACTTTGACTTTTGGGGAGCAGGTAGGGTTAGTCCGGGCTCTGGGATAAGGTTAAAGGATAGCCAGGCAGTTATTGTCCTGCCCAGACAAATGGATGAGATAACTATGCTTACCCCGAGCACTAAATATTTTAGATTGTTTGAGTGTGCAAAGGTTAGGAAAAATTCTCGGCAGGTGTTGATAATTTCACTCAATTTTTCACCGTTTAACAATTCGTGACTCATAGTCCGCATCTTTTCTTCTTTCATTCGACCGGACATTCTCCACTATTTTGCAATTGTTTGTACCGGCCGCATAGACCTAACTTGCAGGCTTGACTTAAATCAGCACAACCTAACTTGCGCTTGTTTTTACGCAGACGCAGAATCCCTCGATTATAATAAGCAGGAGCAAACTCAGGATCCAGAGATAAAGCACGGGAATAATCGTCAAGGGCTTGGTTAATTTCGCCTGAGGCCTCATAAATAAGAGCCCGATTATAATATGCATGGACGTCTGTGGGGTTGAGAGCCGTGGCCTGGGTTACATCGTGCAAGGCCTGGTTTATTTTTCCGGATTTTAAATAGGCAATGCCGCGATTTAAATAGGCATTTGTAAGGTTGGGCTTTAAGATAATTGCTTGTGTGTAGTAATAACTCGCTCGTTCATACTGTTTTTTTTGTAAATAAATATTGCCCAGATTGTAGAGTATTACCGGATTATTCTTATCCAGGTTTAAGGCCTTATGTAAATTTTTTTGAGCCTCATCGAAGTTGTTAACTGCTGCATAGGCTAGACCTTTGTTTACATAAGCTTGAACAAAGTAAGGATTTAATGAAATGGCTCGTGTAAAGTTTTCAATAGCATTAGAGTAAAGTTTTAACTTAGCTTGGCAGAGACCCTTGTTAAAGTATAAGGTTGCATTGGCAGGTTTGTTTTTTATTGCCAGGTCAAACGCTCTTATGGCTTTTTCATACTCGCCTTTTGTGTAAAAAAACAGGCCACTTCTAACATTAGATATTGGCCTCAGTTGGCTGTCATGTTTACTTTTTTGAGCTGCACAACCTGCAAATATTATGAATAAGCAGATTAAAAGTTTTGTTGCGCTTGTTGGAGTCATTGAAAACCTTGCGTTTCTTTTGTTTGTTAAAGATTTATTTGGAGGTGATGGTGATGGAAAAGGTCGATTGCCTCAATTTTATAGAATTTATTACCAAGAGTGTCTTGCCAGCTTCACATCGCTTCACATCGTTTCCGAGGGGAAGCGAAGAAGAAGTTCCTTCCATTTGTTCAGGATTCTTCAGCCAGTCTCTCCCGCATCTGGCTTGATTAAGAATGATGGGGTAAGAAGCACCATTCAGAACAATACAACTTTTCTCACTATTCCATCTGTATCTTCCATATTTCTTATTCTCTCGGGCAGCTCGCATTTTTGATGTAAAAAACGCTAAAAGATCCTATAAGTAGATGATATGGTTAATGATTTTTTAATGTTAAAATGACAAGACTTGTTCCATTGGTCTATAAAAATAAAAAATATTGCAAAATAAATGAAGAATCCAGCGGGAGTTAATTTGTTTATATTTATCTCAAATCATAGCAAAAATTTATGTATACAGGCTAAGAGAATAGAAAACAAGATGTTGTACAAGCTTATATATGCATTGGCAGACATTAAAAAATCTGTATAACTTGTTTTGTATAATATAAATAAAAATTATGTCTTACTTCATGGACTTCTGGACAGGAAGCAAGGTAGATATTTTAAGAAGAAGAAATATCACAAGAAACCTGCCTACCGATATTTTAAACCTAATCTAATCAAAAACCAACCGTTATTTAGCCCTATCAAATGTAAATATATAGAAAATTTCAAATTTAACTCTGGCCAGAAAATATTGCTCAGGGCAGATTCGTATCGTAAGAAAAGAGGGCGTAATGAGTTATTGGCAATTCTATATTTTAAAAAATCTGTAAATCTATAGATTGACCATTGCAAAAAAAAGTAATTTATGCTTATAAGACAAATATTATTTTTTTGCAATAAATAATTCATTTTTGAGAAAACTAGTTCGATGGTTGAGGCAGAAAATAGAAATCATTTCTGCTCCCAGTCTCCCGCTGTAACTGACTGTCTTTTAAAAGATAATCATATAAGCTTTGTTTGGGATTGTCTTAAAATGTTATCTACTTAACTCCTCGCTATCGTTCTATCCTCTCGAGTGAAATTTTCTTATAATCTCAAAATGATGTCTTCAATTTGGTTTTTGACTGGAAATGTCATTGGCTGATCTTATTTCTATAAACCCATTTTGAACTAGACATAAGGAAAGGTTTAAGAGTTTTTTTACTTAAATTTTACGTAATATGATGGAACTGGGCTTTTGATACTCAAGAATATTTCATTTCAGACCAGATTTTCAAGAAGTTTGATTAAAGATGGTAGTGTGTTGAATTTATTAAGTTTTCGAATAATTTTTTTGTTAGAATATTTTTGGCAATAAAACATAATATTATTTATCGTTTTATTATTTAAAATGTAAGAAAAATAAAATAAGGTGGGATGAAAGATGAAGAAAAAGTTAGTTTTGGTAGTTGTGACCGTGTTAATGCTCATTTGTTTAGCTATTGCTACTGGTTGCAATGGAGGTGGAAGTAGTAATGACAGTACTTCAACTATAGATGGAAGCGGGAGTTAAATTTTATTTAAGAATGGAGGAAAAAATGAAAATATTTACACTTCCAAAGATAGGATTAATAATTATAGCATTTTTTTGGGTAAGTAGTGTATGTTACGGGGCATTAACGCCCGGTCAAATTTATACTATTGAAGTTTCTCCTATTGACTCAAATGGAAAAGTTGGTTCGCTGGCTGCTTCTACAACGTCAACCGCAGATTTAAATGGAAAGATATCTTTTTTTCTAGACGGTGTGCCCACCACTAGTGATGGATATAACTTTCTTCTGGTTGTCATAAAAGATTCCGACGGCACTATTGTCAGGCGTTCTCTCGCCCCCGCCCCTTCTCCGGGTTCAACTGTTAACTTGGGTGTTTCTCCTATGACAGAGGCCCAGAGTCAGGCCATGCTTGGTGCCATGGAGACTGCCGGAAGTGACGATCCTATTATGGTACTTTTTGGTTTTACTCTGGTAAGATCAGGCGGTTATATACATGATGATATTTCTCATCTTGGAAGCCTGGGAAGAGTTGCTGTCAGAGGGGAAAATGGGTTTAATAACTACCTCGAAGGCAAAATTGGAGCGGATAAAATGGCTGTTTTTCGGTCGGCTGTTCAGACTAGCCTTGCTCAGTATACCGCAAAAATAAAAGAAGCGGTTGACCATATTGCTGATTCTCAAACGGCCAAAAATTATAGAGGAGAAGCTGCTGCTTTGCTCTCAGAATTGCTTATAGGCGCAGCCTCAGAGGCTGGTTTTGACCCAGGTTATATTAATGCCGCCATAAGGGCAATGGGAGACAAAGCAGATGATTATCTTGCAAATGATGGGGCTACCATGTCTCCAAGTGTCTTATCATCCATAGATGCCATTATGAGCGCTACTTATATGAAGATACAAGCAGAATGTGTCAGAAAAAAATATACTTCGGCACTTACTGTTCTTGATGCATCACAGAGTCAGGTGGAAAGAGTAAACACTGCCGTCACTAATCTTTCCAACGCTATGCTAACTGCTTTTCAGGGTTTTGAAGCGCTATTTGAAAACGAAGAGAATCTTCCTTCAATCTCAGACATCGATCAGGAGCAACAAAATTTCGATCAAAAGATGCAACAAGCATTTAACAATTTTATGCAGGATATCGCATCAACCAATGCCGAGATAGATACCATGGTTGATAAAATGAAGAGTGGGTTTTGTGGTGGCGATCAGAATTGCGAAACTCTACTAAATAGTATGAAGGACTCTAACTCCGATGGTAATTATACCGATGGCACATTTACATTTTGGGACATGTCCGGGAACGCCAGAAACTGGCCTATAACTATGGTTGTTCCGGTGACCTGGGTGGTAGCAAATTATTCCGACACTTTTACCTACACCCGCGATACCATTCAAGCACCTCAGTGTATGGATTGGCTTGATAGCGATGATAATTCCACTAACGGTATAGATCATCAGCGACATGATTTCCAGGCTATGGGGTTGCCAGGCAGCCTTGCTGCCTTATTTAGTTTACGAGAGGATATAGAAATCATAAATACAAGAAGATGGGCAGGAGAAATGGCGTCATCCTGTGATATGACCAATGCTACATATAATAATCTGGACCCAGGGGAACAAACTGACGCATATGAACTATCAGTAAATGGAACGGATTTAGGTAGGGCCTATAATCTTGAGATTATAACTATTGAGGATAGTACATCGGAGGATGACTTGGCTGGTATCAATGCCACGAATTTTACCTATTGCAGTGTTTTTTCTCCTTACCTTCTTGCGTCAGAAATAGAAGGTTTAGAAGATTTAAGGCTTTCAAGATTAGCGCAAAGAAAGGCTGCTATTGGCCCGGCTGAGATCTCCGAGGCCCAGAGACAGGCATTGGTAGATACTGCCACCATGCCTGATTTTTGATATCTCCATAAGGGGAAACCTATTCAGGTTTCCCGTTTTTTACTAACTCAACTTACGGGGTTAGTGCTTCATGGAAATTTTGGTGTGTGATAATAGTTTATAAACTGGTCAGGTAACGGCCACTAACTTTGAGCCACATCAGGGTAAGGGGGGGGGAGTCAATGGAGTTAGTTGAACAGTTGGGGCTTTTCTCGGCGGTGTAATTTTAAAGCCAGGAGGAATTTTTGAGGGGTTGATTGTGCTTATCAAGAATAAACGAAAAAGGCTGTACTGTAAAAGCTTAACTCAGTAGGCCATACTTTGCTAGTTAGGGGCGCCTATTTCTCTCACCTCGCAACACCTCCCCTTTTCAACAATTTTTTCAACTAAAGGCCAAGCTGTGTCGAAATTTGGCACTTCCTCTTGACGCCTCTCTTTTGGTGTTTATTATATAAAGCAAAAAAAGATTGATGGAGGTGATAATTATGGTAATCGATTTTAGTGCATTTTATGATTTGCCAAGACAAATAGATAGATTTTTTGATGAATTCTGGAAACCAAATGTAATCAGCCAGAGACGGGCATCATATCCTCCAATAAACATTACTGAAGATCAGGCTAATATATATGTAACTGCTGAAATTCCCGGGATGGATATTGACGATTTAGAGATAACTTTAACCGATGGCAGTGTAGTTATCAAAGGTAACAGAAAGGCAGACAATGGTAATTACTACCGACAGGAAAGACCTACTGGTGTATTCCAAAGAGTTATAAATTTAAATGTTCCAATTGATGCTGATAAAGTAAAAGCAAAAATGAAAGACGGCTTGTTGGAAATAGTTTTGCCAAAGGCTGATGAAGCCAAACCAAAGAAAATCAGTATAGAAGCTGAATAATGGGAGGTGAGCACAATGACCCAAGAAGTAATCAAAAAAGAGACCAACACACTGCCTCGCTTTGCTCCTAACACTGATATTATAGAACGTGAAGATGGATTTCATATATATATGGACCTTCCTGGAGTGAGCAAGGATGACTTAACGATTGATCTTAAAGAAAACGAACTCCAGGTTAGTGCCAGGGCCGTTTATCCTAAGAGGGAAAATGTAAACAATATCCATCTTGAATTTGGCGATAGTGAATATGTGCGTAATTTTACCATCTCTGATATCGTTGATCGCCAGAATATTAAAGCAACTTTAAAGAACGGAGTATTGGAACTATTCTTGCCTAAAGCAGAAAAGGCCAAGCCGAGAAAAATCGAGATACAAGCTGAATAATAGAAGAAAGAATATCTAATGGGTATAAAGGGGGTGATATTATGTTTGAAAGAATGTTCCCAGTCTTACGGAGAAAAAAAGAATCCGAAATAAAGAGTCCTCAAACCATTTTCGACCTGTTTGAAGAAATGTGGAGGCAGCCATTTTGGGGCATGGAGCAATTTACACCTGGCTTCGTCCCTGCAGTTGAAGTAAGTGAAAAAGATGACGAAATAGTCGTGCGGGCAGAAATCCCTGGTCTGGATACCAAAGATTTGGATGTAACTATTGAAAATAACTATCTGATTATCAAGGGAGAAAAAAAGAGGGAAAAGAAAGAGGAAAAAGAGAGTTTTGTGCACATGGAGTGTTCTTACGGCTCTTTTTACCGTACTATTCCATTAACTACCGAAGTGGATAAGGATAAAATTAAAGCCAAATATAAAAAAGGTGTTTTAACCATTACGCTACCAAAGGTTGAGTCTGCCAAAGCCAAACGTATTGCCATTGAAAGTTAATAAAATTTCAAAAGAGCAAAAAAAAGGAGGGAATCCCCTCCTTTTTTTGTTTTTCTTGGTGCCCGGGGCCAGACTCGAACTGGCACGAAGCTAAGCTTCGAGGGATTTTAAGTCCCTTGCGTCTACCAAAATTCCGCCACCCGGGCGAAGAAGTCCTTTCATTATACTTTGATTTAATTCCCGTCAACCATTTACTCGCATTTGAGAGAGGGTTTACGCTCTAGTCTTTTCAAGCTAATATTGTTAAGATTTATATATGTTTAAGGAACGAGAGCGTATTTTAGTTATTGGTTTGGATGGCTTGCCTTATTCTTTGGTCAAAAAACTTTGTCAGAAGAGAATTCTACCTCACCTAAAATCAATTATTGACTCTCCTTATTGCCGATCCATTCAAGCAGAAATTCCACCACTTTCTCCGGTGAACTGGACCTCTTTTTATACAGGCGAGGGTCCGGAAGTCCATGGTATCTTTGGGTTTACCAATATAGTTCCCAAAGATTACGGGCTTTATATAACTGATTTTTCTCAGGTCAAAATACCTACTATCTTTGACCAGTTAGGGCAAAAAGGATTTCTTTCCAAAGCTATTAACCTGCCCAATACCTATCCTGCCAGGCCAATAAAAGGTATGCTCATTTCTGGTTTTGTGGCCCAGGATCTAAAAAAAGCAGTATTCCCCCCGCCCCTTTTTGCCATTCTTAAGAGCAAGGGATATAAGTTGGAGGCAGACACCATAAGAGGGGCCAAAGATCCTGCACTGCTTTTAAGAGAGCTCAGACAGACCCTCTCTTCCAGGCTCGCAGCCCTGGAACTTTTTTGGCCGGATCTTTCCTGGGACCTGTTTGTGATAGTGTTTACTGAAACAGATCGGGTTTTCCACTTTCTTTTCCCAGCCTTGATACAGGAAAACCATCCCTTGCACAGCGAATGTATGGAATTCATGCGTGATTTTGATAAGGCTGTTGGCCAGCTACTGGACAGATTTGACAGGCTGCCTGAGCCCAAAAGGCTGATCATGCTCGCAGACCATGGTTTTACCAATTTGAAGACAGAAGTCGATCTGAATGCATGGCTGGCCAGGGCTGGCTTTTTTAAATTTGACCAAAAGCCCAGACATGAGTTGGATGCATCAATAATAAGTTCCAACTGTCAGGCCTTTGCTTTGGATGCGGGTAGAATTTATCTGCATAAAAAAGATTTGTTTCCCAGGGGGCAGGTAACACATATTGATGCACCCAAAATTATCCAGGAAATCAAGGCAGGGCTTATGAGCTTATCTTATGCAGGAGAAAGGGTCATGGAGAGGGTTTTTACAAAAGATGAGCTCTATCCGGACACGGAACATCTAGCGCCTGATCTGGTTTGTTTGCCCAACCCCGGCTTCGACCTCAAGGGAAAATTTGACCGACAGGAAATTTTCGGCCATTTTGGCCGCTTTGGTTGTCATACGGTCCAAAACACCTTTTTCTTTGACAGCCATGGATTTAACCCACAAAAACTAAGACAGACCGGCCAGGAAATCCTGGCCCATTTTGGCAAAAAGCATATCATCAGTTAAAATTATGAAGATAGATTACCAAAAAGACTTGAATCCTGCCCAGTATGAAGCTGTAACTACCACTTCAGGCCCTGTTCTGGTTATTGCCGGAGCTGGCAGCGGCAAAACAAGGACCATTGTCTATCGCCTGGCTTATCTTGTAGAACATGAGGTGAGCCCACAAAATATTCTCTTGCTTACCTTCACCCGTAAAGCAGCAGGGGAGATGTTGAAGAGAGCTGAAAGCCTGCTTGGGCGGGGACTACTGGGGGTCCACAGCGGAACTTTTCACAGCTTTGCGTACGGGATGCTGCGCAAATTTGCCACTGCCTTGGGATACGTGAACGGCATTACTGTCATGGATTCCAGTGATGCCGAAGACCTGCTCAAAAGTGTCAAAGAACAACTTAAAATAGGGCAGGGCGACCGTTCTTTTCCCAAGAAAAAAACAGTCCTCGCTTTGATCAGCAAGGCCAGAAACAAGGAAATGGAGCTGGAGCAGGTTTTGCTCAAGGAAGCATATCATCTGCGAGGCTATGCCGAAGACCTGGAACGCATTTACAGAGAGTATCAACTTTTTAAGCAAAAACACGGTTTGCTCGATTATGATGACCTTTTGTTTCAGCTGGAACGGCTTCTGGTAGAGCACGATGATATACGGGATTTTTTGCGCCAAGCATTTCAATACATTATGGTGGACGAATTTCAGGATACAAACCTGGTGCAGGGAAGGTTGGTTAAGCTTATAGTCGGGAGCGAGGGCAATGTCATGGCCGTAGGGGATGATGCCCAGTCTATATATGCTTTCCGGGGTGCTAATGTAAACAATATCCTTAATTTCCCTAAAATTTTTAAAAATGCCAAAATTATCAAGCTGGAACAAAACTATCGTTCTACTCAGCCAATTTTAAATTTGACCAACCAAATTTTGGCTCAGGCCACGGAAAAATACCCCAAGAACCTGTTTACCAAACGTAAGTCATCTCTCAAACCTCAATTGATCCGCCCCTTGAGTGACCTCAGTCAAGCCAGGGTTGTGGTCCAAAAAGTTATTGAACTTACCCAAAAATATTCTCTTCACGAAATCGCAGTGCTTTTTCGCGCTGGATATCAATCATATCCGCTGGAGGTCGAACTAAACAGAGCTTCCATTCCTTTTCAAAAGTTTGGTGGGATCAAATTTTCTGAAGCAGCCCATATAAAAGATGTTTTAGCGTTTATGCGTTTGGTGGCCAATCCGGCAGACCTTTTGGCCTGGACCAGGGGGCTGTCCAATCTAAAGGGTATCGGACCCAAAACTTGCGAACGGCTCTACAGTGCTTTTATGCAGGGCAACAGCCAGTACATTGAAAAACAATGTAAAAAGAGCAAGCAATTAGAACATATCCTGAATCTTTTGGATGAGTTGCGGTCCAAGCAAGACAGCCCGGCCCAAATATTAGATGAGATAGTCAGGTTTTACCAGCCGATAATGCAAGAGAAGTTTGCTGATGATTATCCCAAACGAGCAACTGGCCTGGAACAGCTGGCCCAAATAGCATCTGCTTATGACAATCTGGATATCTTTTTGGCTGATATGAGTTTGGAAAATCCGGACCCGGAGGGCAACAAGGTCAAGGAAGACACACTGGTTTTATCCACGGTACACTCTGCCAAGGGGCTGGAATGGTCTGCAGTGCTTATTATTGACCTGGTGGAAGAGCGCTTTCCATCCAAACATGCCTTGATGGACTATGATGAACTGGAAGAGGAACGCAGGCTTCTGTATGTAGCTTGTACTCGGGCCAAAGATTATCTTGCTCTGTTCGTGCCTGATTCCATATACAACCGTTATCAGGACCTGCATGAGTCAGTGCTGCCCTGTCCTTTTATCCAGGAACTGGACAATTCATTATTTGAAGAATGGCGCGAAAATTATCTGGGCAGCCTGGTACCTACTCAAAACAAGAAACCCAGGACCAAAACCTTAGGGCAAAAGTCGTACGGCCAAGGGCTCGGCCAGAGGCCTGATTGTCGTTATTGCTCGCACAAGATATTTGGACGAGGTAAGGTCATTGCTGAAATTCCGCCCAACAAGTTCAAGGTCAACTTCCCGGGGTTTGGTCTAAAAACAGTAATTGGGGACTACCTGGAGTTTGAGGAATAGAAATTTGGTTGGCCTGTCCTGAGTTCAATAGTTTAGTTTAGATAAGACTAAAGGCTAGGGGTCAAAGGTTAAAGGGTTAGCAGCTTGAGCGGGGTAATCTCGTTCTCACTCAACTCAAAAATTAAAACTTAAAACTCGAGAGCCGTATGTTTAAAAGCGAAGATGATTTTTTGGCCCTGATTGATACCTATTTTCCCCAGGAGCACCCTCATCTTCTCTTGGGCCGGGGCCATGACTGTGCTGTCTTAAATACCCCTGCCCGCATAAGCATAAGCACTGATCTTTTTGTCCAGGACATCCATTTCCGTACCGAGTATTTTAGGCCAGAGCACATCGGACACAAGGGCCTGGCTGTTAATTTGAGCGACTTGGCTGCCATGGGAGCCAAACCATTGGGGTTTGAGCTGGGTCTTACCTGGCCCGGGAATCTGGACAAAAATTTTGCGCACCGTTTATTCAAGGGTATGTCCAATTTAGCCAAGCAGTTTGATCTGGCTTTGGCCGGGGGCGATTTAAGCCTGGGTGAGCGTTTAAGTCTGTGCATTACCATTTGGGGTGAGTGTCCGGAAAAGATTCTTTGTCGTCAAAATGTCTCCCCAGATGACTTGGTTTTTGTGGTTGGTCATGTTGGCCTGGCCAGGGCGGGTCTACATATACTGGAACAGAAAACCCCCCCCCAGGAAGACTTCCCCATTTCCATTTCCAGGCATCTTTCTCCAGAGCCTTTGGTGCGTGAAGGAATGCTTCTGGCCAAGATAGACTGCGTCAAGGGGCTGATGGATGTTTCAGATGGACTGGCGCAGGACATACCGCGTTTTTTGGGTCCTGGTTTGGGCTTAGAGATTGATGAACAAAATTTTGCTCTGCACCAGGAAGTGCTTACCTACTGCCGGCTAACAGATCAGGACCCCCTTATGTTTAGCCTGCAGGGTGGTGAAGATTATGCACTAATCGGGGCAACTTCGCCAAAATCATTTTCGAAAATAGAAAAGATTATTCCACATGCCTGGATTTTAGGCAAAGTGGTGCCCAACCCCGGTCTTTTTGTGCGTGGGGCAAGAATAGGAATAAAGGGGTTCGATCACTTTGTTGGCTGAATCGTTTTGATTTGCTTCAGGCCTCAAACGACTGAAGATAACACTTTATTGTGTTTTTTTTTGAAATACTTTGAAACTGGGGCCGGGCGATTTGCTAGATGTTTGGCTCACTAAAGTAAGGGCATTTCATGCCTCGACATCCATGTGGATGCTGGTTGATAGAGTTACATTGAATAGGGGTCGAAGGCAGCATAAGACAGATTTTAAAGTTATCTTTCAAAAAATGCACAGCGTTTTCCAGAGCTGTTCGAACATAAGCTTTGCAACAACTCGGTCCTGTTAACTCTGTAATAGCATGAACAATTTTTGAAACCACTTCCATAGTCAATCTCTGTTCTTTATCCGTTCCACATTTAGAACCAAGCAGGATAGAAAAACAAGCACCAATGGCAGGTACAATGCCGCAAACCCCTGTTAACCCACAATAACCACCTATAGCTTGCCGTTCTGTGCGGTTGAATGCTTCTTCAATTTGTTCGTCAGCGACTCTTATAGTCCCTTCATTCCGAATAGCAGTCATTAAAGCTCCTGCTGCAACAAAGGCATGGTGACATCCAAGCATAGGAAATTGAGAGAGAGCCATTATTTGCTCTGCAATCTCAAAAGGATTTTTAGATTTGGCCGACAAACAAATTTCTTTGATTGTTTTTATAGCTTGTTGATTGTGGCATATATCGCAAACATAATGGTTGTTTGGGCAACGAATATGACCTGTTTCAAGTCTGCCACAACTGGAGCATTGCAGCTCTACGGCATGATTGAGGTATTCTAATTGAGACCCACATACCATACAGTTTTTTATGTTGTCCCCAGAATCAGTTTGGACAGAAGAGCCAGTATAAACCCGACCGGATTTGTTAGCTGGTTGCGCTCAACAACTTGTGCCGTTTTTTATTTTTTTATTTTCTATCATATCCTTCTTTACTCCTTAGAAAGTTTTAGGCCAAACTCTACTCAGAGGACAATTTTACATAATTTTTTTCAATCCTGATTTCTTTCATGCTGGTGCAAATGCCTGGACCCATCTATAGCTTGCTTGCGGGCAGAGCATAATGGGGCATTTAGGATAAATGAATATTCTTTTTGTTGTCGATAGTTATGGCAAATAGTTCCAGATACTTAGCTTTGTCATCCCGATGCTCTGCTTATCCGCAAGCTTAGCCAAGATGGCTTACCCAGCCCTTTGCAATGCTTTCAAGAAACCAGGATTTCTAATCTGGTAGTCAAAATGGGGTTTGGCCACAGACTCTAGAAAGCCAAAGGCTAACGTGACAGGCAGGCTAGGACTCCAGCTTTGTTATTAGATCTTCTTCGAAACCCAGCAAAATTAAAAATTTATTTATGGTTTATTTTTGACAATCACATTTTATGTTTCCTGCAATTATTTCTTTCCAGTCTCCGATCACATCATGAGTCCAACAATCGTCTGCTCCGGCCGCCTCTCTCATAACTAGAGCAAGGATATATGCTAATTCCTTGACAGTAGCTCCAGCTTCCAAGGCTCCCTTGAAATGTTTTAGAACGCAAGGCTTGGATCGGGCCTTAATCGAAAGTGCAAAACAGATGAATTGGTAGGTCTTTTCATCGATCATCCGTTTCTCTTGGTAGAGGTTATCCATTTTATCCAGCAATTCAGAGAATTCCGGAAAAAATTCAGCCAACATTCTCATTTTAAACCTCCGTGTTATGTTAGTTTATTAATAAACACTTACTGGCAAATATGGCCTAACAATGTTGATAGTAGGGGTGTGGTCCGTCTTCTGGGTGGTCATGTCAGCTTAGCAATTGTCAATAGTTGGGCGATTAGCAAGATGGTTTTTGGCATAAACTATTAGTCTAGCCGGAAGCAAGAGGATTATCTTGAGGTATTTCTGTGGTCAAACCTTACTTAAGAGGCCAACTTTTCATAATTTATTTCAGTCCTGGTTTCTTTCATGCTGGTACAAAGACTTGGACCCATCTATATTTTGCTTGCGGACAGAGCATAATGGTGTACTTTGGATAAACGAATAGACTTTTAATTATACCTAAGTTGAGCGATTTTCACTCAATGGGTGAGATTGCCACGGACAGCTTCGCTGCCCTCGCAATGACAATCTCGCCCCTGTCATTGCGACTGGAACAAAGTGTAGCGAAGCAATCTCAAAGTTTGAACTGCAAAAAAATCGCTCATAAATTTTAGATAGTTGCGGTAAGTCTCGCAACATATTTAGCCCATTCATCCCGATGCTCTGTCTTTCCGCAAGCAAAGTTCAAGAGTGGGTTACCCAAGCCGTTTATAATGCATTTCAGAAACCAAGACTTTCAACCAGCGGTTAAAATGGGGTTTGGCCACAGACTCTAAGCGCTTGCGGTTTTTTTCTTGCCGGATTGTGAATAATTGTATTAATAATTTATTTTCGGCTAGGCTCAAGTTTTTTTTATTCTATCAGACAGAAGCATCAGGCTTTTCGTGGAATGAAAAACAAAAAATTAAATATTATGATAAAAGAGTCGCGAATTATGAATCACGAATTACGCACCATAGGCCTTGTTCGTTCACCCGTCAAAGACCCAGGGCAGTGTCCCAAGCAGGGCGATGCAAAATGCCCCAAAGTATGGATCGAGATTTTCCCGCAATATGCTGAAGCTCTCGATTGTCTATCCCCTGATCAGGAAATAATTGTCCTTACCTGGCTGCACATGGCCAGGCGGGATGTCTTGCGCTGCCATCCGAGAGACAATCCTAATATTCCCCTGCATGGAGTTTTTGCCACCAGATCTCCGGATCGGCCAAATCCCATCGGCCTTCATCAGGTGCGTATCATTGATACTGATGGGAACAGACTTTTGGTGCATCCCTTAGAAGTTGTGGACCAAACTCCAATTATAGATATCAAGCCGGTTCTTCAACCTAAAAAAGATGATGCTGGCATTGGAGTCTACTTTCCAATGCATCTGGTTCAGGATTTGATCCGAGGTGCTAGGACTGCCTGGGATAAAGGCCTTTTGAATGGTTTTAACGGCAATTTAAGCCTGCGCGAGAACAATCGCATGCTCATCACCAATTCCGGAGCGGCCAAGGGCCACCTAAGAGTTTCTGACTTATCTGTCTTAGATGTCGAGTCAGGTCGCCTCTTAAACAAAGGCTTTCCCTCGTCAGAAACCCCCATGCATTTGGAAATCTATCGCCAGCAAAAAAATGCCCAGGCTATTGTGCATACTCACCCCCCGCATTTGTTGGCGCTGTCTTTGCTCAAACATGATATGCTAGATTTACCTCTTTTTGAGGCCGAGATGTTTAAGGCTCAAATGGCCACGGTTCCTGCACTAAAACCTGGCAGCAAAGACTTGGCCTTGGCTGTGGGCCAGAAGGCAAAAGCAAAAAAGTGTATTTTCTTACAGAGGCATGGCCTTATTTGTTGGGGAGAAAGGATAGAGGAAGCCTTGGCCTTAAGTGAGGAATTAGAGGCATTGGCCAGGATAGAGATTTATAGCCGGAGATAACTTTCAGGGCGAAAAGGATACTTTTCGCCCTGAAAGTTAGGAGAATTGGGAGAATAGTATTTGAATAATCAAGAGGTTAAGGTAGCCTTTTGATATTCGTAAATAAAAGTAGCGTAGCTGTCATAGTCTAAAAATTTGATTTCTTGTTTACCAAAGTCGCCAGCCAGAGTTAGTTTAAAAATCTTATTGGCCCCATCATTTTCTATACATTCCGATTTTTGCTTAATTTGATTCAACGGAATTTTTTTACTAAATATTAACCACCTAGGGATGCATACACATTTTGAGTGAGGATCAATTCTGACTTGGCCCATAAAGTGCTCCTTTGCCTAAAAAAGTTGAAAGATTTTTTTTCTCCTGCCTTTTTGGGTTTGGACATAGCATTGGTTTAAGCTTTTTGACAAGATGCTTGTGTAAAAAATAAAAAACCAGTCTGAGAGACTGGTTTTTTAGTCTATATATCTTTTCCTTAAATTGATTTTAAGGGCCAGAGCTTTCTATTTCTACTATGGATTTTTCTTCTTTTTTTCTCTGATCACATCGTCGCAAAAGTACGATAGCTACCACTAAAATCAGAATCAACGCACCTAAAATAGCTGTTTCAATCATGGCCATTTTAAATTCTTCGATACCTGGGTGTGTTTCCACCAGATTTAAGGTCAGGGCCAGAATTCGACGTACAGAAGCAATCAGCCCAATCAATAAAAAGGGTTCAGGTTTTATGATATGTTCCTGGTAAGAAATCATTACTGTATGGGCCATTTCCAAGATCATGAGAACAAAAAAGATCTTATTCAATATTGTGCCAACAGTTACGGCCAGGTCTTGACCTATAAGAAGCTTGTTCAAGTTAGTAACCACGTGAAATACAAAGACACTACCCAAGAGAATAAGCAGGATTCCGATTATAAAATGTAAAATATCACTCCCAATCTCAAATACTTTGCTGGAAAAGACCTTGCGTGAAACCATCTTTACCTCCTATCTTCAAACTAAATTTTCTTGCCAAAAAATAAACTAACTCAACTTTCCGGATTGTGTAGCTTGGAAAGTTGAACAAACTAATAAATAAAATGGTTGTCTGGCTAGTCAACTGAAAATTTTCAGGACGGATCTCTTGGTTGGATTGGCTTTAGGAGACAAAGTGAGCAAATAGTGTAGCAAATAATAGCTAAAAAGCCTGTGGCCACCCTATTTTAACCGCTGATTGAAAGTCTTGGTTTCTGAAATGCATTACAAATGGCTTGGGTAGCCCATCTTGCGAAGCTTGCGGAAAAACAGAGCATCGGGAGAAATGGGCTAAACATTTTGCGACAATGACCATAACTTTCGATAATAAAAAGAAGATTTGTTTACCTAGAATATCCCATTATGCTCTGTCCGCAAGCAAGTTTTAGTTGGGTCCAAGTCTTTGTACCAGCATGAAAGAAACCAAGACTAGAATAAACCATGGAAATTAAGTTGATAAAGAGGTTCGGCCACAGGCTCTAAAGTAAGGGGCACAGCGTGCTGTGCCCCTTACTTTAGGCGTGGCAGGTTGGATTACCAATCGAGTGTCTTCTTCCAGGCAGCGGTTAGTTTTTCTACCTCACAGGTAAACAGTGCTTTATCTTTAAACTCAAATGTGAGCTTTGGTTCTGCCAGAGTTTGTCCTATAAAGCCCAATGTCTGGCCCTGGAACAGGTCTTCAAATTTTTGTTTATTCTCTTTTTTGACTGTGACCAGAAATCTACTTGCAGACTCACTGTACAGCATCTCTTCCAGAGATAGATCTCGTGGCGAAGTAGGAACATGGGCCAGATCCACGCGTGCGCCCAGGCGACCTCCAATTGCCATTTCTGCCAGTGCCACAGCAAGACCTCCGTCAGAGAGATCATGGCAAGATGTGATCAGTTTTTGCTGTATAGCTTGATTCAATGTTAAATATCTCTTCCTGGCACTTAAGGCATCCACCAGTGGAACCTGGCCGGCCTTTAGCCCCAGTTCAGAGAAGAACTCACTGCCGCCTAACTCTTTTCTGGTCAGCCCCAGAATGTATATCAACTCTTCAGGTTGTTTGAAATCAGAAGTGACACAGATGTGTATGTCTTCGATCACGCTTATGACCGAAAATAAGACCGTAGGAGGTATAGAAATCTTTACTCCTCCACCGGTGTAGTCATTTTTCATGGAATCTTTGCCCGAGATGCAGGGCACACCAAAGACTTGGCAATAATGGGCCAAAGCTTTATTGGCCCGCACCAGTTGTGCGAGTTTATAATGTCCATCTGGTGTCTTTTCCGACTGGACAGGATCGCACCAGCAAAAATTGTCTACCCCGGCCATATGGCGTAAATCTCCGCCCACGGCCACGGCATTGCGTATGGCTTCGTCAATGGCATTGGCCATCATCCAATAGGTATCGAAATCGCTGAATTTTGGGCAAATGCCATTGCTAACAACCAAGCCCCGGTCTTTGCTCAGAACGGGTCTGATCACGGCGGCATCGGCCGGGCCATCGTTTACAAGACCCACCAGGGGTTTAATTACACTTCCACCCTGCACTTCATGGTCATATTGGCGGATTATATACTCCCGAGAACAAATATTTAACCTGGAGAGCATCTTTTCTAAAAATTTTCCCTGATCCCCGATTTTGTCTTTAGGAATTTCAACCCGCTCAGGAAACGAAGGCTTTTCCCAGATGGCTTTAAGTTCCATTTGGGGCAGGCCGTGATGCAGAAAGTTCATGTCCAGATAGGCAACTATTTTGTCTTTATACCGGACCAAAAATTTGCCGGAATCATTGAATTCGCCCAGAACCGAGGCTTCAACATCCATTTCCTGGGCCAGAGACAGAAAAGTATCAATCTTGTCTTTCGGAACAGCCAGGGTCATTCTTTCCTGGGCTTCAGACAAGAGTATCTCCCAGGGCCGCAGACCATCGTATTTGAGTGGTGCCTTGCTTAAGTCCAGGTCACATCCGCCGCAGTCCTCGGCCATCTCGCCTACAGAGGAAGAGAGTCCGCCCGCGCCATTGTCGGTGATGGCATTATACAGGCCCATGTCCCTAGCCCTCATCAAAAAATCATACATTTTGCGCTGGGTAATCGGGTCGCCGATTTGTACGGCTGTTGCAGGAGAGCCTTCATGAAGTTCCTCGGAGGAGAAGGTGGCTCCGTGAATACCGTCTTTGCCTATGCGCCCACCAGTCATGACAATCAAGTCTCCTGGCCGGGCCTTTTTCTCATATCCGGGCTGGCCGTTGATTTTGGCCGGAATAGTACCGACGGTCCCGCAAAAGACCAGGGGTTTACCCAGGTAGCGCTCATCAAAAATTACCCCTCCATTGACAGTGGGAATACCGGATTTATTTCCGCCATGCTCTACTCCTTCGCGTACGCCTTCCATGACCCGGCGGGGATGAAGCAGTCTTGGGGGGAGCTCTTTATCGTAAAAAGGCGATGCAAAACAAAAAACGTCTGTATTACACAGCAAGTTGGCGCCCAGGCCTGTACCCATTGGATCCCTGTTCACGCCAACAATACCGGTCAACGCCCCTCCATAAGGATCCAGAGCAGAAGGACTATTGTGTGTTTCTACCTTGATGCAGACCAGGAGTTCCTCGTCAAACTCAATGACACCAGCATTGTCTTTAAAAACAGAACGACAAAAATCTTTATCCCCTTTTTGCTGGCGGATGGTTTTGGTGCTTCCGGCTATATAGGTCTTGAATAGGCTATCAATCAGCTCTTTTTTATTAGTTTCCCTGTCTTCATACGCTATCCGGGCGTTAAATATCTTGTGTTTGCAGTGTTCAGACCAGGTTTGAGCAAGACACTCCAGTTCAGCATCTGTAGGCTCAGAGGACAACCCAAGAACCTGGCGTGCTTTTCGTACCTCTTCTCGGCTATAATAATTTTTTATGGCGTATAATTCTTGAAGACTTAGAGCGAGAACCCTCTCACGGCTCAGGCGCAAAAGTTCTTCATCACTTAAACCTTGTAGCGGAACGATCTCCACCTCATCGCTGGCCTGACCAGTAACTTTGGGTTCAACAACAGGGAAGCCAGGTTGTTTTGACCACTCATCTCTGCTTTTTACTGCAAAGCGCTGAATAAGTTCGTTGGCCAAAAGGTCCCGGGCAATATGCTCAACCTGATCTTGGGTTAAATCTCCTGTAAGCAGGAATTGTTCACTGGTGTATACTCTAAAATCTGCTTGTTCACTACCTGAGGCGGAACCCAGAACCATTTTTAGGGCTTCAGTAGCAGTTTTCCCCTCATTGTCGGTAACACCCGGCCTGAATCCTACCTCAATAACCCAGTCAAAATCCTGGGCCAGGGGAGTTAAAGAAGCTCTGTGCAGAACAGGATCAAAGAGGGCTTCCTTAGCCAGAACCTGGTCCACTTCTTTTTCAGTTAGTCCGGCGATGGTATAGCCTTTGATGATGCGCACCTTTTCCACCTGTATGCCCAATTCCTCCCTGATCTTTCGGGCTACTTTTTCTCCGCGTACATCTTTGACGTCGGGGCGCAGGGCAACCTCTATCTTAAAAAGCATAGTTCGTACTCCTTAAATTAAAGTTTACTTGTAAAATAACGAGGTCGTGGGTTTGTAGCTTCTAAGATTCAAAAGTTGTGGGTTGGAAATTTTTTTGTTTTTATTATCCTGTGGGATGAATCTGATTTGCATATTTATTAAGCGGGTTTATTGATTTTACCAGGCAAAAGGCAATTATGCATAAGACTACTATAGTAAAAAAAACAGCGGTTTGTGCTTTTTCAATCCCTCTGTGCTTAAACATCTTCTGCCCAAGCAATTCTATTGCCCCCTGAGCTTTTGGCCCTGTAACTTGCCTGGTCTGCCCTGAAGAGCAAATTATTTGCATCCTCATCTTCTTTTAACATGGCCAAACCAATACTTAACGTTAATTGACCATTAAATATTTGGTCAAAACTTTCTTTAATTCTTTCGGCTAGGGCTTCCAGGTTGTCTTTATCCACCTCGCTGGCCAGAAGGACAAATTCATCGCCCCCATAACGACAGGGAAAGTCCATTCCTTGTCGTGAATTTTGACGTAAAATCCGGCCCAATTTTGCCAGAGCCCGGTCGCCCTCTTGATGTCCAAAACAATCATTATATGTTTTAAATTTATCTAAATCAAAAAAAATAAGGCCTAACCCTTTTCCGGTTCGTTTGGCCCGACTGACTTCTCGCTTCAAAAATAGTTTGAGTTGATGGCGGTTAAATATCTTAGTCAGATAGTCAAATGTCGCTTGCATTTTGATTTTTTGTTCTAATCGTCTAATGGTAGTCAGGTCACGGCCAACAATAAGATATTGAGGAGTTGGACCACTTAGTTTAGTTATGATTAACTCCAGGGTTTTCAAGGTATTTCCCAAAGGAATAGTGGCCTCGATTGGCATATCCTGTTGATCAAGAATGCTTGGTCCCCAAATAGGAGCAATGACAGGTGCTGGAGTAGCAATGGTAAATAAATTTTTTCCTTTGAGGTGGGGAGCAGCATACTTTGGGGTAGCAAAGAGAATTTGGCCTTGTTTATCCACAGTTAGAACAAGATCTTGCATGGACTCAATCACACCATGCAAGAATTCGCGTTGTCGGACAATATCTGCCTCCAAAGAGGTAATATCGGAGATATCCTGTACAACAACCATGATTTGCTCTACCTTTTCAATTTTAACTTTGTGGGCAGCGATATGCCAGCATGGCTCTTTTTGTTTGGATGTGGGTTCAAAGGAACAAAAAAGTTTGCTATAATATTTTGATTTGCCTTCCAAGAAGTCAAGCCATAGAGGATCAGGGGGTAACTTGTGCGTCTGTGACATTAAATTCCAGAAAAACGTACCCTGAATATTTGCGTTTATTCCTAATATCTCTTTTAATTTACGGTTTAACTGTAAAATTTCTCCATTAAGATTCAACTGGGCTATACCAACAGGAAGAAGGTCTATAGCTTTGGCTTTACTTTCAATACCTAATTGTCGATAATAATAAACTTTATAGTGTCTGGCCAGGAAGTCAGAGTATAAGTTGAGTTCTTCTAACCGATCATGCGATAGCTCCTTCTTATCAATCCAGAGCCCGCCAATGTGCAAGGAACCAGATGAAAGGGGCAACAGTTTGCCCGATATGGGTATCTGTTCAAAACTAGCATATTCGCCTAAGGTTTGCACACCTTCTTTTCTCTGATAGCGGTTTAGGTGATAATATCTCGTCAAAGGAGAACGTAAGGCCAGATAAAAGTTGCTTAAGTTCCAAGTCCAATAAAGATGTTTGGCTACTGTTTTGACGACTTTTTCTAAGGATCCGTTTGACTGACCAATCTCTTGGGCCATAAAGTAAAAATCTTGAATGCGTTGTACCGGTAATTCGTATAATTTGATTCCATTTTCGGTTTCTCTTATGCCTAAACTCTGGCACAGAGCCTTAAACCGGTCTGTATTTTGAGCGCGTAACGCTTCAAATTCTTGTGCGTCAATGTGGAAAAGCTTTTTGGCCCATTGCTTGAGTTGAAATAAAGCTCGAAAGTCTCTATGAGCGAACTCTGCTTCTGCCCAATAAGTTCCTAAAATTATAGCCTGGTCACAAGGTGAGTAATTGTGCAGGTTTTCAATGTCATGATGTTTGCCTATTCCCTGGCAATTTTCTGCAGGGAATCCCCATGCATCGAGCAATGCGAGAGTAAGTTCCGGATGAGTTATGCCCCATTCATTTTCTTCCAGTTTCAGTTGGTTATCATGCAAAGAAATTATATTTAGTTTGTTTTCTGGTTGTAATTTTTTAAAAATATCCGCGCGTTCATCTTTCAGGCAACAAATTAAAAGAAGGGACATGTCCTTTAGCAATGAGCAGAGATAAACCATCTCTGCTTTTTCCGGGCATACTTTCCGGGCCAAAAGTTCACTGGCAGAGGCCCCCCAGACAATCTGACTCCAAATATTATATTTTAAATCATAACATTTTTCGAGCTTGGCTGAAAGATTTCGTTGAAATGTAATAGAGATGGCTATTTTTAAGATCTCTTTTGTCCCTAAAACTACGGCTGCTCTTTTTATGTCCGTAACTTTTTGACTCAAGCTGTAAAAGGGAGAATTGGCCAAGGAGAGAATGGCCGCGCTAAGAGCAGGGTCAAGGCTAATAATTTGGACTAATTCGTCCAAATCTGGTTTGGTCTTGGATGCCTCAAGCGCTAATTTAGACATGACCGGCGGAAAAACTATGTAGAGAGTATCTTTGAGTGAGTTTTTCAGCTTATGGGCTAATTTTTTTTTGTCATCCATTTTTTTGGTTTGGGGGCGGGACTTGGCTTAATAACATAATAATTTTACAAAATAATACATATTTATAGCAAAACTAATTAATGCTTCTAGTCAAGTGATGCTTCTGATGTCCTTGCCGTCCTGAGCTCTAAACTCTATATTTATGCTACTTGTCTCTGGACAAAACCAACCCTAGAATTTTTTTTAGTATTTCTTTTTCCAGTGTGTCTGGGAAATTGACCAAAGCTTTTTCGGACTTTTGCAAAAAAACTTGAGCTTCCTGACGTACTTTTTCGGCCAACCCCATCTCTTGTATAGATGTTATAACCTCTTCTATTTCTTCTTCACTCAAATTGTTTTCCGCTATTTTAGATAGTAGATTCTTTCTTTTATCTTCATCCAATTTTTTAAGATATAAAATAAGAGGCAAGGTAAGTTTTCCTTCTCTCAGATCCCCACCCAGAGGTTTGCCAGAGATTGCGCTTACTGAAGTATAGTCCAGGGCATCATCTACAAGTTGAAAAGCAATGCCTAGATTTAAACCATAAACGCGAGCCTTATCCTGCATATATTCATCACTATTTGCAATAATAGCACCACACAAGCAGGCGGCCTGTATAAGAAAAGCTGTTTTGCCTTCAATAATTTGCAAATAAGTGTCTTCAGTTAGGTTTGGATTTCTTAACCAATGAATTTCTTCAATCTCTCCGCTGGCTGTTTTTAAGATAGCTTCAGCCACACAATGAGTCAAAGGTGGCAAATTGTATCGGGCCACGATCATATTGGCTAGCGCCAGGAGCCCATCCCCGGCCAGAACTGTCTGAGTCAATCCAAAAACCAGATGGGCTGATTTCTTTCCCCTGCGCAAATGCGCATTGTCTAAAATATCATCATGCATTAGCGTAGCTGAATGTAGAAACTCCAGGGCGCAGGCTAGTGGATATAGATTTTTATCCGTATAACCTAAAGCACGGCCCATTAAAATGGTCAGGAGTGGACGTAATCGTTTGCCTCCAGCGCTTAAAGTATATTCGGCAACCTGGCGCACTGAAGGGTGTAACCCCTTTAACTCTTCTTCCAGAACCAAGTTTATCAGGGGTAATTCTTTTTGCAAATATTCTTTTACGTTCATTTTATTTTTATTTAAGTCCAAGCTGTTTCCATTATCATAAGTGATTTATTGGTTAACTGGCTCACGAATCAACTGTTTAACTATTTAACCAATATCCTTTAGGATTTCCAAAGCTTTTTTTCCCAATGGGCCAGTTTCAAGACTAAAAGAATTAACATAGGCATTTATATGCTCTTCAATGACAGGGTCATCCATTTCCTGGGCCAGGGACTTTATAAAAGGCCAGACAGCCTCTTTTTCCTCATGAGCAAGCTTAATAGATGCCTGTATTTTTTCCTGCACTGCAGAGATCAGTTGCTGCCCGAGTGATTTCTTGGCAATAATCACTCCCAGGGGAAGGGGAAGATTATCCGTCCTGGCTTTCCACCACTGGCCTAGATCCAAAACAAGATCCAAACCATAATGTTCATAAACAAGGGCAGTTTCATGAATAACCAGCCCGGCGTCAACCTTTTGTCTCTGCACTGCCTCAACGATTTGATCAAAAACCATGGGAACAGGCTCAAACTCATATTCAAGTGCCCCTTTAAGCAGCCAAAAGGCCGTTGTCTTTAACCCTGGCACGGCAATACGCTTAAACACCCCCTTTTTCCCCGCCAGAGCCACGAGTTTTGGTCCGTGTTCCAGTCCAAATGCTCCGCCACAACTTAAAATATGATACTCTGCATCAACCTTCAGAGCCTGGACTGCTGAAACCTTGATTACATCAAATTGTTGTTTTTCAGCCTGTTCGTTCAGGGCCTCCACATCATTCCAAAAAAACCTGCTCCTATAGCCTTCTACGTCTCCGAGCAACCCCAGCACCCAAGCTCCAAAAATATAACTGTCATTGGGGCAGGGAGAAATAGCTATGCTTAATGATTTAAGATCAGACATTGGATAATGTTGGATGTTGAATTATTTTAAAAGGCTCAAAGTTAAGCCTGGATTTGTGAAAAGGCTACGATTACCTCGAACACAAAAAACTCGAACGTCGAACCTTAAAAAAAAGTCGGCCAAATTGAATTCAACTTTTTTAGAGCTAGACTTATATTCCAGTCTTTTTTGTCTCTAGAGCCGACCAGATTTGAAATAGTTCGTACTTCTATAAAAGGAATCTGTCTCAAAATACAAACATAAGCAAGAGCAAAGCCTTCCATATTCTCAATGTGTGCGCCGTACTTTTGTCTAAGCAACCGGGCCCTTGCTTGTGCCCCTGTAACTCCGGCCACAGTTAAGCTAATTACCCTGGACCAGGACATGGGAAGGAAAACTCCCAGGTCTTTGCTGGCCAGTTCAGGTGAGAGTTCAATAACATCCCAAATCTTTTCTCCGTTTATAGCGGCCTGGGCAAACCCTAGGCCGCGAGCCTGGATGCCATCATCAGTGACCAAACCAAACTCAGGCCAGATTTCCCGTTTAGCCACACAAATATCTCCTAATCCGAGAGAGTTCAGGTCGAAACTCCCAGCAATGCCGATATTAACTACTCCGCTTACATTGTACTCGGTTACACACGCAGTTAATTTATGGCTGGCGTTCAGGGGGCCAATGCCTGTAACTAAGAAAGCCACCTCTTTGTTTTTATAAGTAGTGACAACCAGCCCTGAATCAAATTTGGGCAGGGGAAGGTGGCCGTGAATAAATGAGCCTAGTTCTTTTATTGTGGCCGCAGCAAAAACAAGCATCAATTCTTTTGGATCGCCAGGTATTTATGATTATTTTTAAGATCAGTAATGTTTTTAATAGAGGCTTTTTTCTTCGCTAAAATTTTTTGCAACTTATCAATCTGTTCCTGAGTACACTCAACAAAGACAGTGTCTCCTGATTTTAAAGAGTCCAGGTGGTACCTCACCTGCATAAATCCACTTCAACAATCTTGCCACAAATGGATGGTCATGGTGCTGTGTTAAGTTGTCTGTTCAATCATTTTACAAACCAAACTAATCTACAGCCGCCAATATGATAGCCCATGAGCATTGAACTCGTCTGGCTTGAACATGCCTTTGACATCTACCAGCACTCCATTTCGAGGATTTTTAAACAACTTGGCCAAATCTGCAGCACTCAAATTTTTATAGCTTTGATGCGGCACGGCCAAAACCAGAGCATCTAAGTCTGTCAGTTGGTCAAAAGCAAGTAAATTAACTCCATATTCTTTTTCGGCCTCTTTTGGGTCAGCTAGAGGATCATGGACAAGAACCTGAAGGCAGTATTCAGAGAGTTCTGTAATTATATCGATTACTTTACTATTTCTTAAATCAGGTACGTTTTCTTTGAAAGTTAGGCCAAGGACGCCAACTCGGGCGTGGCCTATGAGGCAATTACGTTTAATTAGCTCTTTTACTGTCTTTTCAGCCACATATTTGCCTACGGAATCATTGATCCGCCGGCCAGCCAAAATCACCTGGGGATGATAGCCTAGAGCCTCAGCCTTGAAAGTCAAATAATACGGATCCACTCCGATACAATGACCACCCACCAAGCCTGGCCTAAAGGGCAGAAAATTCCATTTGGTCCCAGCAGCTTCGAGAACTTCTAAGGTGTCAATGTCCATGAGATCAAAAATCATGGCCAACTCATTCATCAAGGCAATATTTAAATCTCTTTGGGTATTTTCAATAACCTTAGCTGCCTCGGCTACTTTAATGCTAGAGGCCTTATGAATGCCGGCTTTCACCACCTGTCCGTAAACTTGGGCCAACAGTTCTGTAGTCTCTTTGTCCTGGCCTGCAACAACCTTGACGATGGTTTCTAAGGTATGGACTTTATCTCCGGGATTTATACGTTCAGGAGAGTAGCCAACCCAAAAGTCCCGGCCGCATTTGAGCCCTGATTCCCGTTCTAAGATTGGTACGCACTCGTCTTCTGTTACCCCGGGATAAACTGTGGATTCATAAACAACTACAGAGCCTGGTTGTAAGTTTTGCCCCACACTAATTGACGCATTTATAACCGGCCTGAGATTGGGGCGACGATATGTATCTATGGGGGTAGGCACAGCCACTATAATCAACTTGGCCGCCCCAAGGATTTTGGGGTCAGTGCTGAAGTTTATGGAAGCTTTTTTCAATTCATCTGGTTCAACTTCTTTGGTGTTGTCCACACCCTTTTTTAGAGCCGCGATTCTTTCCTCACTAATATCAAAGCCGATGACCTTAAAATATTTACTAAAAGCCACCGCCAGGGGAAGCCCTACATAGCCTAAACCGACAACAGCAATGGACTCCTGTTTACTAATCAGTTCATCAAAGCGGATCATTTTTCCTCCCTGATTTAACTCGTACTTTGAGGCATTAATATTTTCTTTCCACAGCTATCAAATATGAGCTATCTTCTAAAACTGGACTTTCATTATCTTTGAGGATAAATATTGCTCATGAAGTTTGATTTTTCCCTCTTTCTCTCAGCCTTGGGACTAGCTTTTGTCATAGAAGGGCTACCCTATTTTCTATGGGCGGAAAAAATGCCTCAAATTTTAAGCCTCTTGTCGCAAAAGCCGCCTTCCGCTCTCCGCCGAATGGGTTTTACTGCCATTATTCTCGGCCTGGTTATCGTTTTTGTGGGCCGGAGATTTTGATTTTTTTATTGTATTTTTTAGAAATCCTCGTTTAACGGCTAGAGAGCTAGGGTCTATTTTTGTGCCACATGAATATACACAATCCCTGAACTTAAAGGATAAAAAAATGCCCGGGAAAAACCTGTTTGAATGATTTCTCGGGCCAGCTCATTGGGGCCTGGAAAATTGCAAATAGTTTCGGCTAGATATCTATAGGCGAAAGCATCTTTTGATACCATCTTACCTACTAGTGGCAATACCCTGGACAAATAAAAATTGTATATACCTTTCCAGACTTTTCTTTTC
Organism: Desulfovulcanus ferrireducens; assembly: GCF_018704065.1. Classification (NCBI taxonomy): domain Bacteria; kingdom Pseudomonadati; phylum Thermodesulfobacteriota; class Desulfovibrionia; order Desulfovibrionales; family Desulfonauticaceae; genus Desulfovulcanus; species Desulfovulcanus ferrireducens. Next base: position 75,977 of record NZ_JAGUQP010000002.1, read on the forward strand.
CCGGTCCCGAATTCCAGAATACATAATGTCCCGCCAGGCTTTAAAACGCGCAGGATTTCAGCATAGGCTTGATTTCTGGGTAAGATGTTGCGGATACCAAAGGCAATGCTTGCGCAGTCCACACTTTCGTCTGGCAACGGAATTTTTCTTGCATCAGCCTGGAGAGGAAATATGCGTTTTTTTTCCCAGGTATTCATTTTTTTTTGTCCGGTGAGAAGCATAGGCAGGGTAAAATCAAGCGCTAGCACTTTGGCGGAAGGATTCTGTCGCAAAACTTCTTTGCTCACGTCCAGTGTCCCTGCAGCCAAGTCTAGGACGAGCCCCTCCGCTGGTACGGCCATAGTCCTGACTAGCCTATACCGCCAATAAATATCCAGGCCCAGACTTAAAAAATGGTTTAAAAAATCATACCAGCGGGCAATACGGCCAAAAAGTCCCGCCACTTTCTGGCTGTGTTCAGAGATAGTCATTGTCTGAAATTAGTTTTTATCCTCGGTTTGTTCTGACAGGGGCCTGGAAATATTTTTTAAAACTTCTTCATAGATGAGCGAAAAGAATTCCGGAAAGTTGTTCGGAGAAATCCGGCCAATTTCAATAAACTTGACTACTATTTCTTTGGTTACCTGCAGTGCCTGCTTCTGTAGTTGGTCCATAGTCAACGTCCTCTAAAGTTTAGTGTCTAAGGCTCAAGGCGTAGGGCATGTCATTTACCACGGGAACCCTTTACCTTTTCCCTCAAAATAAAAAATCCGCCCGGTGGGAAATGGCTTTGACCAGACAATTTTTTTATCCGGGCGGCAAAAAAGGAAAAAACCCGTTAGGCCCTCCCCTTTTTTCAAAAATATAGCACCAACTTGCAAGCTAGTCGAGAGTTTCTTCTGTTGAATAATTTGTGCCTAGCCTTAGCCAGCACTTTGAGTCTAACCTACTTACGGTTATAACTACGGCTAGTGATTCATATATTTTTTAGCTATTTTTTATTACTTTTTTGAGCCAAAAGCGCACTGATCTCTTCTCGAATCACCTGGGCTGCGGCAGCTGGCACCTTTTTGCTCACAAATTCTTCCATTTCTATTTTTAACTGGTTGGCTAAAAGCTTCAAATCATCCCGGGTTACAAAGTTGTGAGAGATATCTTCTATTTGCTTTGAAAAATCTTCCGAAGAAGGTATGTCTTTGACTTTTGCCAGTTCAGAGGACATATTTTCAAGCCTGTCTTGTAATTTTCCCCAGTATTTTAAAGCGTTTTCAATTTCTTGAGCCAAAGCCTTTTTTTCCCGGTGCCAGGTTGAAGTCTCTTTCTCTAACCTTTGACCTACCAGTTCTATCATGTAGTTTTGTAATTCTTCTTTGAGTTTGTCATCATCCACGTCTTTATTTTCAACCTGAATTCTGTTCAGTTCTTGAACAACGATCTCTTTTATCTCATCGTTTCCAGGAATGGATAAATTATTCAGTTTCTCTTCGACCTGTTCAATCTTTTGTTTCAACGGGTCAAGTTCAGCTGGCAGCATTTTCGCTAACTGGAGCTTAACTTGTTCAGCTACCTGGCTGTTAATCTCGTTTATCAGCTCGTTTTTTATTCCCGTGAGCTTATTTTCAAATTCTGTCTCTATCGTATCTATTTTTTGCTCCAGGACCATGAATTTGTCTTCAAGAGCAGCTATTTTTTCTATGTCTTGATTCTCTGGATTATCTGGGGATGTCTCCGTATTTAAAGCATCCTCGTCAAGTTTTTTTTCTTTATGTTCAGACTGATTTTTCTGAACACTTTTTTCAATATACGATAAGCTCTTTTCTTCGGCAGAAACATCTTTTTGCACTTTATCTGGGCTACTTTCATCCAGATCGGCAATTATATTATCTAATTCCGCAAACTCATCTCCAAATTCTTCTGTGGTTACGGAAGATTGAATGGTGGAGTCGTCCTGGCTCGGTTCTTCTCTTTTATCTATTGCTCGTTCTTCGGGAGACTCCTTTGCTTCAATTAGGGCTTCTTCTTCAAATAAGTCGTCAAAACCTAAATCATCAATTTCATCTTCCTTTGTCTTTTCTCCCGGCTTTGATTCATCTATGACGCTCTCAAAAATATCACTTAACTCTTCATCAAAATCTTTGCCTTCAACCGCCTTTTCTTTGGGAAAGGCTTCCACGTTTTCAGATTCTTTTTTATCCGTTTTCTTTAGGGAGGTTCCCTCTTCAACCACTTCGGTTAACTCTATTATTTCATTTAAACTTTGCTGCTCATTATTGGCGGTCATATTTAACCCTCTCACTTAATAAAAAAGGGGGAGCTATGACTCCCCCTTTTTTCTTTTCCAAACTACTTTTTTTTGGGGTGGCAGCCATTACAAGAAGTTGGACCGGTCTTTTTTCCGGCCTTCTTCAGATCTTTATGGCAACCCTTCATGCATAGTTTATGATAGGCAGTATAATAGTACTTGATGCTCTTCTTTTCTTTGCCCTTTGCTTTGGCAATGTCATGACAGCCGGCATCAGTACACTTCTTGATGGGTGATTTGCCGTCCCATTTATGATGACACTTAGTACACTCAATTCCCTTATGCGCTCCTTTGTGGGAGAAAGGTACCGGGGCTTTTTTCATCTTTACCCCAGCAGGGGCCTTAAGCAGCATGTCATCAGGTACATCTACAGCATAGAGATTTGGAAGAACAAATGCACCCACTAGGGCTGCACAAACCAGGGCCACAAACAATGACTTTTTCATCTGCACTCACCTCCTTTAAAAAGTTTTTGATTTGTAAAAAAAAAGCACAAAATTAATACACTGTTTAGGGAAGGTCAATTTGCCCTGTCAAGTAGCTTATTCAATTTTTTGAAGTTTACTGAACACGCAAATTTAATGATTATTGAGTTAATGGAGGTGTGTTGTATCCAGCTTATCAAGAGTTCAACTTGTTGATCCAGTTATACTTTTAACAGCCGAAGGATATCAAGCTTCGGTCATTATACAGGTTCAAGCACGATTGTGGAGTTTGCGGCAGCCCTTATTAACTTATGAAGTTTACTCCTTAACTAAAAAAGATCAACACATGATTAAAATTTAATTCTGTTCGCTGCATCCAAAGTTTTTTCCAAGTCTTCCTCTGTATGGGCAAAGGAATTAAAAGCACACTCAAACCCTGAGGGAGCCAGATAAATCCCTTGTTCACGCATTTGGTTGTAAAATTTGATAAAAAGTTCCTGGTCAGATTTCTGGGCACTGGTAAAATCTTTTACTGGTTCAGAAGTAAAAAACAGTGTAAACATAGATGCAGTGAGGTTTACCTGAACAGGGACTCCTTTTTCCGACAAGATATCTTTGAGCCCCAGGGCAAGTTCCTTGGTTTTTTGGGCCAGAAGTTCGTAGTCCATTGACTTCAAAGTGTTAATCGTGGCCAGACCTGCAGCCATGGCCAGAGGATTTCCAGACAGGGTTCCGGCCTGATATACATCTCCGCACGGTGCAATCCGGGACATGATTTCCTTTTTTCCTCCATAGGCGCCGACAGGAAGCCCTCCACCGATAATTTTGCCCAGACAGGTCAGATCCGGAATAACCCCATAGAGCCCCTGGGCTCCGTTAAAAGATACCCTGAATCCGGTGATCACCTCATCAAAAACCAGTAGAGCCCCGTATTCTGAGGTTATCTGTCTCAAACCCTGCAAAAAGCCTTCTTCCGGCAGGACTACGCCCATATTCCCGGCAACTGGTTCAACGAAAACCGCAGCAATATCTTCTCCATAACGGGCAAATAATTCTTTTACCTCGTCCAGATTATTGTATTCAGCAAGAAGAGTGTGTTTAACTGTTTCTTCTGGTACTCCCGGCGTGCCAGGAATGGACAATGTAGCTACGCCAGAACCGGCACTGGCTAAAAAGGCATCGGCATGACCATGATAGCACCCATGAAATTTAACCACCTTGTTTCGACCGGTATATCCCCGGGCCAGGCGCAAAGCACTCATGGTCGCTTCTGTCCCTGAATTGACCATGCGAACCATTTCCACGCCGGGCAGGGCATCAACTATAGCCCTGGCCAGGTCAATTTCAGCTTTACACGGCGCACCATAACTCGTGCCTTTGTCTACGGCTTCGTGTAAAGCCTTGTTTACCGCAGGATGATTATGTCCCAAAAGCATGGGGCCCCAGGACATTACATAATCTATATATTTCTGCCCATCTTCTGTGTAAACGTATGCCCCGTCTGCCTTGGCAATAAATAAAGGATCGGTCTTTACGCTCTTACAAGCTCTAACCGGACTGTTCACTCCGCCGGGAATAATCTCCTGGGCTAACGCAAAAAGTTCCTTGGAGTTAGTCATAAATTGCTCCTTATACTGGGTTTACGGGTGAATAGCGGGATGAAACTTTATGGAGGAAAATAGCGGTAGCCTTTTACACTCTTTCACCCACCTACTCATTCCTCTGACTACTCATAAACATTAAAAATACTCCATTGAGGTCTTTTTTAATTCTTTATAACTAAATAATATTTCGTACTGGGTCACTCCGGTTTCTTTAACCAGTTCGGAGATAACCCGTAGACAATCTTCCTCGCTTTGACCATGAATCATGGTATACAAATTATATGGCCAATCCAGACAATTTATACGTTCATAACAGTGGGTGATTTCAGGTTTAGAGGCCATAATTCGTCCAACCTGGTCAATATCGTGGTCCTCTTCTACATACCAGGCAACCATGGCGTTGTGTTCATAGCCAGCCTGCTGATGACGCAGTGTAGCTCCAAAGCGTCGGATATACCCTTCATTTTTTAATTTAGTAAGCAGGTTGAGTACCTCTTCTTCTGAAGAGCCTGTTTGCTTGGCAATCTCGGCAAAAGGCGTGGCTGAATCTGGCAGGTCAGCCTGGATGATTTTTAAGATTTCTTTTTGTTTGGGAGTCAACTCAATGGAATACGTCAAGATTCTTCCCCTTCAGAATTTTTTAGTTAAATTAGTGTTAACTTAAACCTATTGTTTCCTGGTTGCAAGTCTGGAAAGACTGTTATTTAAAAGAAATCTGTTTTCTTTTTCTTAAGCTGGCGAAAGCTGGGGTTGCATCCGATGGCTGCTCTTGGGTTGAGTAGTTAAGTAGTTGAGTAGTTGAGTAGTTGAGTAGGTGAGTAGGTGAGTGGTTGAGTGGGGAGAGTAAGGTGGGGATGGATGATATGAAAATGACTTTTGAGAGTTTAGAAGCTTGGCCAATCCAGACGGAGTAGAGTAGATATGGGACTTCGTAGTAGAATTTTTCCTGATTGCCGCCAGATTCCTGATTATTATCACTGGACAGAGTATGTGCTCAGGTTTGATTCCTAAATTATGAGAAATTTTGCTAACTATAAGCAAAAAAAAGAGAAAACAATCAGCAGATGGAATGCTAAAATTAATGTTTCTGAAAAATCTGTGTAAATAGTGGATGCGCCCGTAAGCCGGAAATTTTTTAGTCATACACGAGAAATCTCCCGTGCATCGGGCATTGATGGTTTTGCATCTGAAAAACAAAAGCCCCTTGCTGATTAGGAGGAATTTTCATAGGAGTCTGTGACCAACCCCTACTTAAGAGGACATTTTTTCATAATTTTTTTCAATCCTGATTTCTTTCATGCTGGTGCAAATGCCTGGACCCAACTATAGCTTGCTTGCGGGCAGAGCATAATGGGATATTTTGAGTAAACAAAATAGTCTTTTAATTATACCTACGTTTTGCGATTTTCACCCGATGGGTGAGATTGCCACGGACAGCTTCGCTGCCCTCGCAATGACGAACTCGCTCCTGTCATTGCGAGGAGCGAGCGTGAGCGAGGCGACGAAGCAATCTCAAAGTTTGAACTGCAAAAAAATCGTTCAATTTAAACTATAGATAGTTATTATGGCAGATAGCACTAGATGTTTAGTTTTGTCACCCCGATGCTATGCTTATCCGGAAGCTTCGCCAAGATGGTTTACCCAGCCCTTTGCAATGCTTTCAAGAAATCAGGATTTTTAATCTGGTAGTCAAAATGGGGCTTGGCCACAGACTCATAGATGAAGTATTAAAAGTTGAAGGTGTTAGGCAGGTATTGTTGAATCCTGGATTTTATAAATTGTGAGTATTATATATATCTTGTCTGAAATAAATTTTTAGGGTTGGCTAGGTATATAATGGAGTATTCGGGTCAACTGAGAGGCTTGCCTTCATGAGAGTAGGCAGCATAAATGGTGATAGGGGAGTAGGTAGTAATGAAAAGGATATTTTTGCTTTTGGGGATATATTTTTATTTGCTCATTTGTCTATCAGTTCCTGCTTTTGGCGAGATTTCTCCTCAAATTTTATCCATGTTTAAAGAAGAAATAGAGTCGGCTAGAAATATATGTAATTTAGAAATACTCAATTCTTCTTATGCAAAATTTAACTTTATTGGCGGCTTTGCAGATGGTAAGTATAAACTAAAGCGTTATAAAATTAAATATATACAGGGCCATATCTATCAATTAAACCTTGTTTTTGAGAAGAAAAAAGGAATTTTAAAATATGGACAGAAGGTAAATATGTTTTTTTGGTATTTTAGAAATAAGATAGTATTTTTGACACCAAAAGGTAAGAGAAAGTTTATCTTGCCAGATAAGGCAATCAAGATAGAGAAGACAGCTACAGGATATAAAGTTATTACTTCTTCACAGGCGACCAATATAGAACTACCCTTAACTAATGGCAAAATTTATTTAAAACTCATGGTACGTTAGGCCATTTAGATTTTAGTGTATAGTTCTTGGTTCCTGAAATGCATTACAAACGACTTGGCCAGCCCATTTTTACCGAAGCTTGCGGAAAGATAGAGCATCGGGGTGAATGGGCTGAGTGTTTTGAGATAGACCTTAACTATCGATAATAAAAAGAATATCTGTTTGATCAAAATATTCCATTATGCTCTGTCCGCAAGCAAGTTTTGAGAACTGGTCCAAGGCTTTGTTCCAGCATGAAAGAAACCAGGACTAGAATAAACCATGGAAATTAAGTTGATTAAAAGGGTTGGCCACAGGCTCTGAGGAATTGTATTCTAACCCATTGAAATTATAATATTTGCCTACTCTCGGAATAACCCCTAGGACGATTGAAAGGAGTTTTTCCAGGGACATCAGCTAGGGATCATTTGTCTGAATAGTGAAAAAAGTAAAAGGGCAGGTGTATGGCCTGCCCTTTTATATTGTTTTAGGAGGAGGGATATATGCCTGATTTTAACCCATCGCTGCTGGGCCCTTTTCCTCGGTCCTAATGCGCATAGCATCTGCTATTTCCAGGACAAAAATGACTCCATCACCTTCTTTGCCGGTCTGGGCGCCTTTTTTGATAGCTTCTATTGCCGGCTGGACAAAGTCATCATTTACACCGATTTCCAGGCGGATTTTTTTCAATAAATTAACCTCTACCACCACACCTCTGTAGGTTTCTGTAAAGCCTTTTTGGCGTCCGCTACCCAGGACATTGGTTACGGACATATTAAAGATTTTAGCTGCATATAATTCCTGTTTTACACTGTTTAGCTTTTCTGGTCTTATATAGGCAATGATTAGTTTCATCTCTCCTTACTCCTTTTGGTTTTTGCTTTTATTCAGTAGTAAAGATCTGGAATCCATTGTAAGCTTCCATGCCATGTTCTGTAATATCCAGACCCTTAAGTTCTTCTTCCTCACTGGCCCGAACACCCATGATGAGATCGACTACCTTAAACAGGATAAAGCCCGCACCAAAGGCCCAGATAAACACAGCTGCAACACCGATAATCTGTGCCCAGAGCGGAGCAAAGCCGCCGCCATACAAGAGACCGGTAATATCACCATAACCAGGTGCAGCAAAAATGCCGACACAGATAGTCCCGAAAGCTCCGCATACACCGTGTACGGATACAGCACCCACGGGGTCATCAACTTTCAAAACTTTATCAATGAATTCAACAGATATAACACAGAGGATACCGGCCAGGAAACCTATAATAATGGAGCCTATAGGAGATACTTCATAACAGCCGGCAGTAATGGCTACCAGCCCGGCCAGAGCACCATTTAAAGTAAATGATGCATCAGGTTTGCCAAATTTTATCCAAGCAGCGAGCATGGAGCCTAAAACTCCTGCAGCTGCTGCCAGGTTAGTATTTACTGCGATATAGCCGATGGTCCCGTCAGCAGTGGTTGTGGAACCCGGGTTGAAACCAAACCAACCAAACCAAAGGATAAATACACCCAGAGCTGCCAAGGGGATATTGTGTCCCGGAATGGCCCGAGAAGCTCCATCAGGCCCATATTTGCCTTTACGGGCACCAACTACTATCGCACCGGCCAAAGCAACCCATCCGCCAACAGAGTGAACGACTGTGGAGCCGGCAAAATCGGCAAAGCCCATTCCTTCCAGCCATCCAGCAGCAGGATCACCTAACCATAAACTTCCCCATGCCCAGTGGCCGGAAATAGGATAGATTATTGCTGTGACAAACAAGCTGACCAGGATATAGGCCGGAAATTTAGTCCTTTCAGCAATACCTCCGGAAACAATAGTAGCCGCTGTTGCAGCGAACACGCTCTGAAAGAACCAGAAAGTCAGGGCCCACTGGCCATCAGGAGTGGTGGCATTGTAGCCGGACAGGGCAAAGCCGGAACTCCCAATAAATCCGCCAATGTCAGTGCCAAACATGATGGCAAAGCCGAAGAGAAAAAAGACAATGGCTCCGACACTGAAGTCTAGGGCATTTTTCATCAGGATGTTGGCTGCATTCTTGGCCCTAGTAAAACCGCATTCAACCATGGCAAATCCGGCCTGCATGAACATAACTAAAACAGCAGCAATCAAGGTCCATAAAATGTTGGCATTGGCCTGAGACAGGGATTCTTCTGCTGCTATGGCAGTGTGGGGAATAATCAAAGCTCCGGTTGTTAGGAGCGCACACTTGAGCCACGAAGTCATTCTTGAAATTTTCCTGTTCATAAAACCTCCTTATTAATATTTTTTTCGGGCAATGTGTCAGGGGAGAGGGGGTATATTTGTTATTTGTAACAAATAAGTCCTCGCTCCTCACCCGTCGCCTGAACAGTCATAATTTACAGTGTTTTTAAGCAAAGGTCGGACCAATTGCGTAATACGTTGAGATCATTGAGTGATTTATTTGGACATAAGGGGGCGTCTTGATATTTTTACAATTTTGTTAGTTTAAGACAACAAAAAAGGTTTTTTTGGGTGATAATTGTACAATTTTGTTAAATGCTTAATGGTTTTTTAATGAGGTTTTTGTGATGTGGTTATGGCGTTGGAATTATGTTATCTCTTTGTGGCGATGTTTGTTTTATCTCGTTTTTTGAGGGAGTGAGTTTTAGGTGACAAATTGTACAAAATTGTAAAACAATGATGGCGCAGGAAAAGGACATGAGATCTTGAACATAATCGGGAGTATTTATTTGGTTCTTTATCAGGGGGAAGGGAGAGAGTTTAGGTGCTTTGAGAAGGGGGGCGGAGTTGTAGATTGCTCGTAATAGAGTCGGTTGAACCCATGAGTGAATTGCCAAAAGAAAAATTGCTGATTTTGAAAAAAATAGTTGACAGGCACTCAGAAAAAGCATTAGGGAAATTTCCATGTTAAACATACCTTCCAACCACAGCAGCTTTAGCTTTTATTTTTGGTATTTTTATTTTAGCAGGGCCTGTGGTCTGGAGGGAGTGGTTTAAAGTTTAATAGTCAAACCAAAACCAAAGGGCCGCAGGCAAAAGCCGGCGGCCCTTTTTTTGTTTTTAAGGTCCGCCAAGCCTAGCGGCCCCAAATAAAGGAGGACGGTATGCATCTGGGTAAAGCTATTCGTTTGGAGAGAATTTTTAACCGTAACACAGGTAGAACCATTATTGTTCCTTTGGACCATGGGGTCACTGTTGGGCCGATATTTGGCTTGGTGGAGTTGAGAGAAACTGTGGATAAGGTGGCTGAAGGCGGAGCTAATGCTGTGCTTATGCATAAAGGCTTGCCTCGCTGTTCCCACCGTGGACATGGTCGTGACGTGGGTCTGATTGTCCACCTATCGGCAAGCACTGCACTTTCGCCGTTTCCTAATGCCAAGACTTTGGTAGGCACTGTGGAAGACGGATTACGCCTGGGAGCAGATGCTGTTTCTGTGCATCTTAATCTTGGTGATGAAACTGAGCGGGATATGCTAAGAGATGTTGGAGAGATTACCTCCCGGGCCAATGAATGGGGTATGCCCGTACTTGCTATGGTGTATGCCCGGGGTCCCAAGATAGAAAATGAATTTGATCCCGAAGTGGTTGCCCATTGTGCTCGGGTAGGCGAAGAGCTGGGTGCTGATGTGGTTAAAGTTCCCTATACTGGCAGCCCTGAGACTTTCGAGAGGGTGGTCGATGCCTGTTGCATTCCCGTAGTTATTGCCGGGGGACCAAAAATGAGCAATGACCGTGATATCCTGCAAATGGTCCATGATTCTGTTGCTGCAGGAGGAGCCGGTCTTTCTGTAGGCCGAAATATTTTCCAGCATAAAAATCCTGCCCTTATAGTTAAGGCCTTGGCCAAGATTGTCCACGAAGACGCCAGTGTTGAAGAGGCTTTACAAGTTTTGACAGAAAAGGAAGATTAAAATGCGTAAAGAGATTTATTTTAAAGCTATACCTTTTGACAAGAAACTGGTCACCCTCGCCCTGGAATCAGGAGTGGATGGGATAATTGCGGAAGATCAGGACGTAGACAAGATAGCTGCCCTTGGCCGGACCACGGTTTTGTCCGAAGGAGAACTTGATTGGATAGCTATCAAGGAGAAAAAGGACGAAGAGACTGTGGTCCAGAAGATTAAGGGTGGTCAGAGAGTAGTCCTTTCTCGCGGCGTGGAGATTATCCCTGTGGAAAATATTCTGGCCCAATGTCCTGAGGTAGGCATGGAAGTGGCCAGTGCACAAGAGACTCGCACTGCTCTGGGTATTCTGGAAAAGGGAGTTCAATTCGTGGTGGTTCTGCCTGAGGGAGCAAGCGAGCTCAAGGAGATGGTGAAATTGGTCAAGCTGGATCTAGGCCGTATTGATCTTGTACCGGCTCAAATAACTGCTATCGAGCCTATTGGACTTGGACATCGGGTGTGTGTGGACACCATTTCGATTTTAAAGACCGGACAGGGCATGCTCGTGGGTAATTCCAGTGGTTTTACCTTTCTTGTCCATGCGGAAACAGAAGTTAATCCATACGTTGCTCCCAGACCTTTTCGCATCAATGCCGGAGCCGTGCATTCATATACATATTTACCAGGAGATAAAACCAGGTACCTGGAAGAACTCAAGCCTGGTACGGAAGTCCTGGTTGTGGATAGCCAGGGGCAGGCCCAGAGTGTAGTTGTGGGCAGGACGAAAACAGAAGTGCGTCCAATGTTGCTTATAGCAGCCAAGACTGAACAGGCCCAGGGCAGTGTTGTCATTCAAAATGCCGAGACTATTCGTCTGGTGGGCAAAGATGGCCAGCCTAAAAGTGTAGTGGAATTGAATGTTGGTGACGAAATCCTTTGTCGAGTGGACCAGGCAGGTCGGCATTTTGGTCTGCGTATTCAAGAAGAAATCAGGGAAGAGTAAAGGCGAAAAGGTTAAAAGGTAAAGAGTCGAGAATTCAGGAGCATGAGTAAGAGCGCCAGAGCTTGCGGCTCATAACCTTAACCCCTAAATTAATATGAGTATAGAAGAACTAAAGAAAATAAGAGATAAGATCAGTGCCCTGGATATAGAACTGCTTAGGCTTTTAAATGAAAGAGCAAGCTTGAGTCTTGCTGTGGGCAGGTTGAAATCCAAATCCAATGATGCCGTATTTAAGCCATTTAGGGAAAAGGAAGTTTTAGCCAGACTTCTATCTCAAAATAAAGGGCCTTTGCCTGATGATCATTTAAAAGCCATTTACCGAGAGATTTTATCTTCATCTCGGCGTCTGCAAAAACCACAGACGGTCGTTTATTTGGGGCCGGAGGGCACATTTTCCTATTTTGCCGGGGTTGAGTTTTTAGGGCATAGTGCCGATTTTCTTCCTAAAAACAACCTGGAAGATGTATTCAAGGCAGTAGCCCAAAAAAAAGCAGAACTGGGTATAATTCCTTTAGAAAACTCGTTGCAGGGCAGTGTGGGACAGAGCCTGGACCTGTTTTTGCGTTTCGATGTGTACATTCATGCTGAAATCTTCTGTAAAATCAGCCACTCACTGCTTAGCCGGGAAGAGGATTTAAGTAATGTTGAGCGAGTCTATTCTCATCCCCAGGCTCTGCAACAGTGTTCGCAGTGGTTAAATACCCGTCTGCCAGGCGTCGCCATTATCCCTGAAGAAAGTACTGCTAGAGCAGCCAAGAGGGTTGTTGATGAAGCGAAAAGCGCAGCAATCGGGCACAAAAGATTGGCTCAGAAGTTTGATCTGAATGTACTGGCAGATGGCATTGAGGATTTGCCTGATAACTGGACCCGATTTTTAATAATTAGCGCTGCCCCTCCGGAGACAGGAAGTCATGACAAGACTTCCCTGGTATTTACCCTGCCTGATAGACCGGGGGCCCTGGTTCACGTCCTCCAGGTCCTGGCCCGGAAGGGGATTAATATGAAAAAGTTGGAGTCCCGCCCCTTGCGCATGGAAAAGTGGAAGTATGTCTTTTTTGTTGATGTGGAATGCGATCTAACAACAGACGCATATAAAGATATGCTTGAGGAACTACAGCATAAATGCCATACCCTGCGCATTTTGGGTAGCTATCCCAAGGGAGAGTATATCGACTTTGATTAACAGGGGCTGAGCAGGGAAACTTTGAGCTTTTAGGAAATGAGTAAAAGGAAGGATAGAGTGATTCATTTAAATGCGCCAAGTTCCAAATCCATATCCCATCGGGCTTTGATGGTGGCAGGACTCGCGGTAGGGGAGTCTTTGATCACCAATTTGCTTGCCAGCGAGGACATCGCTTGGACCAGGGCCTGCCTTGAAAAGTTGGGAGTTGGTTTTGAGGATACAGAGGATGGGCTTAAGGTAAAAGGGTTGGGCGGCAAAATAGCTTCAGCGGCGTCAGCGCAAGCATCTACTGAACCGCTTGTTCTAAATGTAGGAGAGTCAGGCACTACCTGTAGGTTACTCACGGCTATTGTGGCTGCTGGCCAGGGAAGTTTTCAGATCCAGGGTCAGGGAAGGATGCATGAGCGACCCATTGATGCTTTGGAACTGGCTTTGAAAGAACAAGGCGTGACCTTTTTTTACCTGCAAAATGCCGGATGCCCGCCTTTCATACTGCATACAGGTGGCTTTCGAGGGGGAAAAATCGAGATCAGCATGGAGCAAAGCAGCCAGTTTTTGTCTGGCCTCCTTCTGGGCGCGAGCATGGCCAAAGAGAGAACAGTGATTACTGTCTCGGGCCGCAAAATTGTTTCCTGGCCCTATGTGGGGCTAACCATTAAAGTTATGCAGGAGTTTGGACTGGGCCCGGAAATAGAAATTCTGGAAAACGGGACCTGGCAGACAAAACCATTGGATGAGATTGATGAGATTGTACCCGGCAGGATCAGATTCATTGTAACTCCCGGACGGTTTTTGGCCAGGACTTTTAATGTTGAAGGCGATTACAGCAATGCATCCTATCTCCTGGCTGCCGGAGCTCTAAAGGATGAGCCGGTAGTCGTACATAATCTGAATCCTGATTCCTTGCAGGGAGATAAAGAGATTTTAAATATCTTGAGTAAGATGGGTGCAAGGGTCACCTGGCAAGACGAAGCTGGAGGGGACCCAGCTAGAGTGTTGGTTGAAAAACAGAGATTGCACGGAGTCCAGCTTGATATGGGCAGTTGTCCGGACCTGGTGCCCACAGTGGCTGTGCTCATGGCCTTGGCTGATGGTCCGAGCAGGATTACTAATGTAGCCCATTTGCGGATCAAGGAAAGTGACAGGTTGCAGGCAGTAAGTAATGAACTGGCTAGGGTAGGCTGTAAAACAAGGCTACTTGAGGATGGGATAGAGATTTTCCCCCAAAAGATTCCTCAAGGACAAAGTTTTTTCTTTAAAACCTACAACGATCATCGTTTGGCCATGAGTTTATCCTTGTTCCAGCTTGCTGGCATTGACGTGAACCTGGATAATCCGGCATGCGTGGCCAAATCCTTTCCTGGCTTCTGGCAGGAATGGGCAAAGGTGGTAAATGAGTAGTCCACTAAAGAATGTAACCATCATTGGCGGACATGGCCAAATGGGGCGTCTTCTCACGCGAAAGTTCAGAGATGTAGGGGTAGAGGTTAATTCCCTTGATAAACCTTTGTCCGAAGACTCCCTGGCCAGTTGTATTCCTGAGGCCGATGTTGTGTTTCTGGCCGTGCCTATTACGGCCCTGGATGACGTTTTGCAGAGTTTAAAAATGTTTTTGTCCCCTCCCACTATTTTGGCTGATATCTGTTCCGTTAAGGTTATCCCCATGACTAAGATGGAAGAAAGTTATGCTGGACCTGTTGTGGGCACGCATCCTCTTTTTGGGCCTGAACCTGCGGTCGATGATCCCCTTAAAGTGGCATTATGTCCGTCTAGCCGAAAAGATGGGGAAGCTCTAAAAGCGGTACAGGAACTTTTTTCTCGCGGTGGTATGTATACCTTTATCACCAGTGCTCAGGAACACGATGAGGCCATGGCCTATATTCAGGGTTTAAATTTTATTACTTCCCTATCTTATTTTGCCTGCTTGCCCAAAGATCTGGATATGGACAAGTTTATCACTCCTTCGTTTAAACGAAGGATGGATGCGGCCAAAAAGATGCTTACCCAGGACCATGCCCTTTTTGCCAAACTATTTGAGCAAAATCCGTTTAGCGGTAAAAGTGTGCGCAGGTTCAAATCTTTTCTAGGTCTTTGCGCTGCAGGTGATGTGGAACTTTTGACCCAAAAGGCCCTCTGGTGGTGGCGTGCGTCTAGTGACAAGGGAGGACCTTAAGGCCCGGGTATAAGTTTAAACATAAAAGGCCGTGTCCTCCCAGAGGATACGGCCTTTTTAGTATTTAAACTGTGGCGGGTTTAAAATCTATCGGACTAACAGGGTTTAAAAAGGGGAAACCAAGGGATAAGTTTTGGTAAAAAAGGAGAGGAAAATGATTAAGCTACAACAAAAAGGAAGGTGTTTACCTGCAGATACTCAGACCCCCGTGTCTTTGTATCTGGACCTGATTGGTCGCAAGCAGGGTATCCTTCTGGAAAGTTCAGAGGTGGATGGTCGGCTGGGCAAATATAGTCTTCTGGCCTGGGATTTTCGGCTTAGACTTGAGAGTGTTCAGGGTAAGCTGAAAGTAGAGGTTAGCGATCCTCGTCTACAGAGCTTAAAGGAATTTGAAGGGTTGGATTTTGTTCAGGGGCTAAGGCGGGTTTTACAGGCTATTGAAATCGTTCCTCCGGAAGGTAGTTCTTTTCCGGCCATGACGCGTTCTTTGTGTGGTTATCTGGGATATGGCCTGGTTGGTCTGTGGGAACCGAAGTTGCGACCCGTGCTTCCACCGTCCGATGCCGAGGCCGTGCTTGTTTTGCCCGGTAAGGTCTTATTGTTTGAGCACCTTTATCACCATTGTTTTTTGTTGAGTTTAGACGATGATTTGAATTTGCCAAGGCCAAAGAGCCACAGCAAGGAAAGGGAAAATGTCCTTGGTCCGATACAGACTTATCCTGACCGGGAGACATTCAAACAAAGCGTGGCCGAGGTCAAAGAGTTGATCAGGCAGGGGGAAGCCATTCAGGTGGTCTTGTCAGTGCGTTTTGCTGCTGATTTTAGTGGTGATCCCTTTCAGGTATACAGGCACTTGCGTCAAATTAATCCCTCTCCATATACATTTTATATGCATCTGGGAGAGATAACCCTCCTTGGTTCTTCTCCGGAACTGATGGTTAAATGCGAAGGCAATAAACTGCAGCTGAGACCCATAGCTGGCACCAGGCCCAGAGGCAAAGATAAAGAGGAGGATGAGCGTTTAAGTGAAGATCTGCTCCAGGATGAAAAAGAGCGGGCCGAACACGTTATGCTGGTGGATTTGGGGCGTAATGACCTGGGGCGTATTGCTCAGCCAGGCAGCGTGGAAGTGGATAAATTTATGCAGGTGGAAAGGTTTTCTCATGTTATGCACCTTACTTCTTATCTGTCAGCCAACTTAAAGCCGGGTTTGGATGCTCTGGATGTAATTCAAGCCACTTTCCCCGCCGGAACAGTATCTGGCGCGCCAAAGATCAGGGCAATGGAAATTATCTCCCAGTTCGAGAATTTGCCTCGCGGTCCTTATGCCGGAGCTATTGGCTGGATAGGTCTGGATAAGGATAAGGTGAATATGGATACTGGGATTACCATCAGGAGTTTGTGGGTTAGAGACGGTAAAATTTATTGGCAGGCCGGGGCCGGGGTCGTATTTGATTCTGATCCGGATAAGGAATGGCAGGAATGCCAGAACAAGGCCCGCGCCATAAACAAAGCCATAACCAGCACAGGAGGCACTGATGATTTTGCTCATAGACAACTTTGACTCCTTTACTTTCAACCTGGTGCAGGTACTGCAAAAAATGGGGCACGATCCTGTTGTACTTAGAAATAATGACGAGAGTTTGTTTAGTTATGTAAACGATCCAGAGCTTACAGCAGTGATCATCTCCCCAGGACCAAGCAGTCCTGAAAATTCAGGCTTATGTCTTGAGTTTTTAAGTAAGCTTAAACCAGAGATTCCAGTTCTGGGCGTATGCCTGGGACATCAGATTCTGGGCTACTATGCCGGGGCCAAGGTGGAAGTGGCAGATGAAATCATGCATGGGAAAACTTCACTGGTTTATCACGATCATAAGGGGTTATTTAAAGGCTTGCCCAATCCCATGCAGGTTTGTCGCTATCACTCTCTTGTGGTTGTCCCGCAAAAAGATTCACTATTTTCAGTGACAGCCCGTACAGAGGACAACAAGGTCATGGGGCTTTGTTATTTTGATCGGCCATGGATGGGCGTCCAATTTCATCCGGAATCCATACTTACGCCGGACGGACCAAAACTTGTTCAAAATTTTATTGAAATGTTGGGCTAATGGTCTAGGGTTGGATGATTGGCTGGATTATTGGTTAAATAGTTCAACTTTTGGAGTTAATTTACGAGCACATTTTCTGGGGGTGCTAACAAAGACTTGGACACATTGTGCATAAAGGGGTTTTTTAGTTAAATGTTATTCAAAGCATTTTCTGTATTCTTGATATCTCTCGCAATTTTAGTGGGGTAGTCTCCCTATGCACATTTTTTTTCGCAAACTTCGCCAAGATGTGTTGCCCAACCCGTTTGTAATGCATCTCAGAAAATGCGCTCTCCAAAAGTGTTGAAATTATAGTGAGTTAGACAACTCCGAAAGTTGAGTTAAATGGTTTATTGGTGGAGTGATGCTGGGATAGTTGACCAATCAACTAATCAACCAATAAGCAAAAAGGAGAGGAGAATGAATATTAAAGACATCTTGAACAAGGTTAGTGAGCATAAAGATTTAGAATATACGGAAGCTAAAGAAGTTTTTGCGGCTTTGTTTGAAGGAGACCTTACACCCGCTCAGAGCGGGGCACTACTCATGGGGCTTAAAAGCAAAGGAGAATGTGCCGATGAACTTCTGGCTGCAGTTGAGGTTGCACTTGGCAAGGCAAGGCTTGTAAAAGATATTGAAGGCGTGCGTATAGATACTTGCGGTACTGGTGGGGATGGGAAACAGAGCTTTAATTGTTCTACAGCAGTGGCTTTTTTCCTGGCTGACTTGGGTTATAAAGTAGTTAAACACGGAAACAAGGCCGTTTCCAGTACTTGTGGCAGTGCCGATGTAGTAGAGGCCCTTGGCCTTCCTTTATTGAAAGATCCAGAGCAGGTAAAAGCAGAGCTTGAACAAAGAAGTTTTGCTTTTATTTTTGCCCCGCATTTTCATCCTGCCTTTGCCCTCATAGCCCCTATTCGTCAGGAATTGGGTATTCGGACTATCTTTAATCTTATGGGTCCCCTTTTGAATCCAGCCCGGCCTACACATCAGATTCTGGGCGTGGCCAGGCCAGAGTATGGACCGCTCATGGCCAAGGTTTTGGCCAGAGGTGATGTGCAAGTTGCTGCTGTGGTTCACGGAGCTGGTGGATTTGATGAACTTACCCCCTGTGGTCCAGCCCAGGTGAGTTTGGTCCGGGAGGGTAGCGTAAAGGAAATAACTCTTGACCCTCAAGATTACGGTTTTTCCAGGTGTGAGCCAGCTGATTTGACCTGTGAGAATAAAGAAGAGGCCCTTGCAATGCAAAAAGAGGTTTTAAGCGGTGCAGGGCCAAAGGCTATCCAGGATATGGTGGCCCTGAATCTTGGACTGGCTTTAAGTCTTTTGCATTCGGACAAGGATTTAAAAGAATGTATGGATATGGCAAGGGATGCTGTGGCCAAAGGGATTAAAATGATTGAGAGCTGATCAGCTATGAGCTACGAGCCATAGAATAGCGAGGAAGACATGCTGGATAAATTTAAACAGGCTAAAAAAGAAGAAATAGACAGGCTTAAGGCCCTGGAAGAAAAGGGAGCATTGCCGAAGGCTTATGCCGGGGGGCGCCTTTCTTTTGCCGAAAGTTTAAAAGTTGGCCATGGTATAAAAATCATTGCTGAATACAAGCGGGCATCTCCGTCCAAAGGAGTAATCAATAAGGATTTGGATGCTCAGGAGGTAGCCAGAATTTACAGTCAAAATGGCGCGGCAGCCATTTCTGTGCTCACGGAAGAGAAGTACTTTCAGGGCCAGCTTGAATTTTTAAGTCAGATGGCTGGCTACGGGCTCCCTCTCTTGCGCAAGGACTTTATCTTTCATCCCTTGCAGATTGTGGCCACGGCAGCCACTCCGGCTTCGGCCCTGCTTCTGATTGTTCGCCTGACCCCAGAAGTTTCGGTTTTAAAGGACCTGATAGCCAGGACGTATGAACTGGGACTAGACCCTGTGGTGGAGATATTTAACCATGACGAGTTAAAAATTGCCCGCAAAGCAGGGGCCAAGATTATTCAGGTCAATAACCGCGATCTGGACACACTGAAAGTGGACATCATGAACTCGTATGAGCTTATCAGATATAAGGAAGAGGGCGAGTTGTGGATCTGTGCCAGTGGTATTGAAAACAGAGAAGAGATCCTAAAGCTGAAAGACGAGGGCTTTGATGCCTTTTTGATTGGAACCTGGCTTATGTCTGCCCCAGATCCGGGCAAGGCACTTCAGGAGTTAAGGGCAAAGGGATAAGAAGAGGCAGTATGAAAATTAAAATTTGCGGTTTGACCAATAGAGACGATTTGCAATTTTGTCAAAAACTCGACATAGATTATGTGGGGTTTATATTTCATCCACCCAGTCCGCGTAATGTATCTCCATCCTTGGTGGCTACGTGGGAACAAAAAGGTGAAAAGCGGGTAGGCGTGTTTGTCAGGCAAGATGCGGACCAGGTCCTGGAAATTATGGACATGGCCGGCCTGGATCTGGCCCAATTACATGGTGATCAGGATGAGGACTTTTGTCTTAAGATAGGTCCGTCACGGGTGATCAAGGTCCTTTGGCCGGAGAGATTCTCTACACCCAGTGAGTTGCAAAAAGAAATGGAGCGTTTTGCCCCTTTTTGTGCGTACTTTCTCTTGGATGCAGGGAAATATGGCGGGGGACATGGTAGGCGGATGAATTGTTCGTTTTTAAATCAGATCAAACCATTAAAGCCTCTTTTTCTGGCTGGAGGTCTGGACATCCGCATACTTGATGAGCTTGGCGAGAGCTTAGGTAAAAAAGTGTTTGCTTTGGATTTTAATTCCGGGGTGGAAATGCGGCCGGGAGTCAAAGATAAGCAAAAAATATTGGAGTTAGTGCAGTCTTTAAAAGGAGAATAGTAGAATGAGAAAAGGTTACTTTGGTTCATTTGGCGGGCAGTTTGTGCCTGAACTTTTAATCCCACCTCTTAAAGAGTTGGAACAGGCCATGGATAAATTCTTGGCGCACAGTGATTTTTTGCAGGAATTAAAAGGCATTCTTGCTGATTATGTGGGTCGGCCAACTCCTCTTTATTATTGTAAAAACTTGTCTCGTGAGCTTGGCTTTCATCTGTGGCTGAAAAGAGAGGATCTAGCCCACACCGGCGCGCATAAAATCAATAATACCATTGGCCAGGCCCTTTTGGCTAAATATATGGGCAAGACAAGCCTTGTGGCTGAAACCGGCGCCGGTCAGCACGGTGTGGCTACAGCCACGGCAGCGGCCATGCTTGGGCTTGAGTGCATAGTCTTTATGGGCGCCAAGGATGTAGAGCGTCAGGCAATAAATGTCAGACGGATGGAGCTTTTGGGCGCTAAAGTGGAAGCTGTTCAAAGCGGGACCAAGACCTTGAAAGACGCCATTAATGCCGCGTTAAGGTATTGGATTTCTCACCAGCAAACGACCCATTATTGTCTTGGTTCGGTTGTTGGACCACACCCCTTCCCACTTCTGGTGCGCGAGTTGCAGTCGGTTATTGGCCAGGAAGCAAAAGAGCAAATCAAGGAGAAAACAGGCAGGTTGCCAAAAATTATAGTCGCCTGTGTCGGCGGAGGCTCCAATGCAATGGGCATATTTTATCCTTTTTATCCCGACAAGGAAGTGGAACTCGTTGGAGTTGAGGCCGGAGGGAGCGGGAAGCCGGGAAGTTATCATTCCGCTACGTTAAATAAGGGCACTGCCGGAGTACTGCACGGTACTCATACCTACCTTTTGCAGACTGGTGAAGGTCAAATCCTACCTTCCCATTCCATAGCCCCGGGGTTGGACTATCCGGGAGTTGGTCCGGAACATAGTTATTTCAAAGATAGTGGCCGGGCCAGGTATGAAGTTGTTTATGATCACCAGGCCCTGGAGGCCTTTTATGCCCTTTCCCAAAAAGAGGGCATTATCCCCGCACTGGAGAGCAGTCATGCCGTGGCCTATGCTCTTGAGTTAAAGGGGAAATTAAATAGTGATGACCACGTGGTGGTCAACCTGTCCGGTCGGGGGGATAAGGATCTGGGCATAGTTTTTGGTCTGGAGAATAGTTGAGCAAGTTCACTGCAAACACAACAAGGCCAACGAACGCATAAACTTGGTGGAGCAAATAATGAGTAAACAAGGACTTAGAGATAAGATAAATCAAGCGGGAGCTGAGGGGCGTAAAGCCCTGATCCCGTTTCTGCCAGCTGGTTTTCCCAGTATGCAGAGGTTCTGGGAAGAGATTTTGATGTTAGATGAGCATAATGCAGACATCATTGAGATTGGAGTTCCCTTTTCTGATCCTGTGGCTGATGGGCCGGTTGTTGAAGGGGCCTCGATTAAATGCCTTGCGCAGGGAGTAAACCTGGAGTGGATATTTGCAGGTCTTAAAGAATATAGACCTAGACTAAAGGCTGAGATTGTGCTTATGGGTTATTTTAATCCTTTTCTGCAATTTGGTATAAAAAAATTATTGGCTACGGCTAAGGAGGCAGGGGTAAGTGGCTTTATTGTCCCGGACCTCCCATTGGAAGAGGTTAAGCCATACCTTAGTGAGTTTAAAGCGCAAGGATTGGAATATATTCCCTTGCTTGGCCTAAATACTTCTGTGTCCAGAATGGAAGAGTATGCCGAGCTGGATCCGGCTTTTGTATATATGGTTTCTGTCCTTGGTATTACCGGAAGTAAGGTAGATCTTAATCAGGTGTTAATTGAAAAATTAAAACAGGCAAAAGAGGTCTTTTCCTGTCCTATCGCCCTGGGTTTTGGCTTAAAATCCCCTGATCAGCTTGGGTCTATTGCGGAACATATTGATGCCGTAGTCTTTGGTAGCGCGCTAATCAGACACATTGAAGATGGGGGAAGCAGTAGTGATTTTATGGGGCAATGGAAGTGAGTTTTTGGGTGACAAATTTGTAAAAAAAGAAATTTATTAACAAGGTTTTTATAACAAAATTGTGAATTTTTATAAGAAATCACTTGGTTTGTTTTTTTATAAATAGTTAAAAGATAACAGTCTTTTAACTTTTGGCCCTTATATTGTATGCATTTGCTAAAGAATTTTAATAAACGGAGGTAAAAAATGGCTGATACCCCTATCTTCAATTGTAAGAATGCAGACGATGTAGTCAAGGCTGTTAAAGAGTATGATGTCAGTTTTATTCAATTTTGGTTTGTGGATGTACTCGGAACCTTGAAGAGCTTCCAGATTACTCCGGCTGAACTTGAAGCTGCTTTTGAGGAAGGAATGGGCTTTGATGGTTCATCCATTCAAGGTTTTACCCGCATTCATGAAAGTGACATGGTCGCTTATCCTGATCCTACCACATTTCAGTTTGTTACCTGGCGGCCATCAGAAAAACCAGTGGCCCGCATGTTTTGCGACATCAAGAACCCAGATGGCTCAGCATATGAAGGCGATAGCCGCTATGTTTTAAAGCGTATGCTCGCCAAGGCTGCTGAAAAGGGTTATACTTTTTATGTAGGCCCAGAATTGGAATTCTTTGTATTTGAAAGCCCGGAAAGTCCTAAGATTTTAGACACTGGCGGATACTTTGATGCTCCTCCGCTAGATTTGGGTAATGATATCCGCAGGGATATTGTCTTTGCCCTGAATAATATGGGTATCCAGGTTGAATACAGCCACCATGAAGTGGCCCCTAGCCAGCATGAAATCGACTTGCGCTATCAAGAAGCCCTGAAAATGGCTGATACTGCTGTTACTTATCGAGTCGTAGTCAAGGAAGTGGCCCGCAAGCACGGCTGTTATGCTACCTTTATGCCCAAGCCTTTGTTTGGTGAAAATGGTAGTGGTATGCATGTTCACCAGTCTTTGTTCAAGAACGGCAAGAATGCTTTTTTTGATGCTAAAGAAGAGTTCGGCTTAAGTGCTGATTGTAAGAAATACATTGCTGGTATTTTAAAGCATGCCAAGGAAATCACCGCAGTGTGCAACCAGTGGGTCAACTCCTATAAGCGTCTGGTTCCCGGTTATGAAGCTCCTGTGTACATAGCCTGGGCTCAGAGAAACAGGTCTGCCCTGGTCAGAGTACCTATGTACAAACCAGGCAAAGAGGCAGCAACACGTATTGAACTTCGTTCTCCAGACCCAGCATGTAACCCATATCTGGCTTTTGCCGTAATGCTCGCTGCCGGTCTGAAAGGTATCGAAGAAAACTATGAGTTGGCTTCTCCTGTTGAGGAAAACATCTTTGATATGGATGAGAAAAAACAGGCCGAATACGGCATTGAGAGCCTGCCTGGCAGCCTTGGCGAAGCCATTGCAGCACTGGAAAAGAGCGAGGTTATCAAAGAGGCTTTAGGCGAGCATATCTTCAATGAATTTATCGCCAACAAAAAGATGGAATGGGATGACTATCGCACTCAAGTGACCGAGTTCGAGATCAAGAAATACATGCCGTTTCTGTAGAAGTCTTGACTATACGTCTATAAAAAAGCCCGGAGCCTTTGCCCCGGGCTTTTTTTTTGTTTAGAGCCTGTGGCCGAACCCTTTTACCAATTCAAATTTCATGATTAATTTCAGTCCTTTCAATCTCTCACAGGCCTCTTTACTCTTGGTTTAGCCACGCATTTAAAGCTTCCTTAAAGGTTCCCTGATAGACAATTCTGCCCTGGTTTAAAACGATACCTTTACTAATGAAATGCTGTATTTCCTGGGGATAATGGGTGGTCATAACAAGGTTTGTGCCTTTATTTACGGCCTTTATTAAAGTTCTTAGAAAAAGATGCCTTTCTTTCTCGTCCAGGCCGGTTAAAGCTTCATCCAGAAGGAGTACTTCCGGGTTGTTTATCAAGGCCCGCAGCAGGAGGGCTTTTCGAGCCTGGCCAAAGGAAAGGGTGTGGATGGGCATATGGGCTAGAGTGTCAGCCTCCCATTTATGCAAGAAGTCTAAAACATAAAGCTTTTCTTTTTCCTCGAGTTCAGGGCAGATACCAATGGTACCTAAAAGGCCTGAAGCAACCAATTCAAACACTGTCATCTCTGGCCTGAGCTGGGCTCCCAGTTCCGGGGAGACAAAACCGATTTTTTGTCGCAGTTCCCACAAGGTTGTTTTGCTCTTTCCCCACCACTTTATCTCTCCGCCCGGAAGTGGGTGAATTTCGCCGAGTAGCAGGCGTAAAAATGTACTCTTGCCGCTGCCGTTGGGTCCAAGAATAGCCCAGGTCTCTCCTTTTTTGAGCTCAAAATGAATATCCTTAAGGACAGGTTCCCCTTTTCGTTGTACAGAAACATTGCGGAGTTGAATAGCGATAGCTGCGTAAGCTGGTGGTGTTTTGCCCTCTTTGAGAGGTGATTTTAAAAGTTTTTGTGGTTGAGATAGGTGTTTAGGTTTAGAAGTTTTGGGTGGCGGTTGCTCCGTTTGTGCTAAAATCTGTCCATTTTTAATTTGCCAGAAATATTGGATATTTGCCGGTTTTTCCTCGGCCTGGTGTGTTGTACAGACAATGGCGCAGGACCTTTGCGTTACAATTTGCTCCAGGATGGAAAATAATTTTAGCCGACCCTTGTGGTCCAGGTTTAGTCCTAGTTCATCCAGAAGCAGGAGTTTTGGATTCCCCATCAGTGCCCTGGCAATCAAGGCCCTTTGAGCCTGTCCGGAAGACAGGGTCAAAAACCTTTTTTCCTTAAGCCCGTTCAGATCAAACAGTTCCAGCAACTCAATGGCCTTTTCGATATCCTCTTCTTTTGGGCGGGTATACTGGTAAATGGTATTGTTTATTCCCGACAAGACCAGGTCAAGTACCTTTAAATTCAGGTTATTATGGGCGTAAAAGGCATAGTCTTCCGGACAGACCATTTTGATTTTTTCTTTGACCAAGGCAGGGCTGTGGCTCTTTCTTCCGTTTACGACGTAGCTTCTTCCATTGTACGTTTCAGGAGTTGGCCAGACATGGCCGGCCAAAAGTCGTAAGAAAGTGGTTTTGCCGGATCCGTTATGGCCTTGCACAAAGTGGATTTCCCCGGATTCTATGCGCCAGTTAAGACGATGCAAGATTTTTTTGGGGCCAAGATTTACATCTACATCTTTAAGAATAATTTCCAGTGTCATGGTCTAAAAGTAGTCGATGATGCACGGCTTCGTCAAATTGGCCACCTCATTTCTCGATGGGAGAGTATGTCCATAAATCATCACACGGTATTTCGAGGCGTTAAGCTCTAGGAAAGTCAGGAGATATGCCGAAATCTTTATATTGATTTTTTACCTAACGTGGCGTAATTATGTAAACTTGAGCTCAGCTAAGAAAAAGCGGTTCAACTGCTTGGTTGAACCGCTTTTTCATTGGACCAAATAATCATGTTACTTGTATAAGGAAGATATTCATGCATAAATCAGGATTACAAAATAAAAATATCAGGAACATCGCAATCATTGCGCATGTAGATCACGGCAAGACTACCCTCGTTGATAACATGTTCAAACAAAGCGGGCTGTTTCGCCAAGGCCAGGAAGTCGAAGAAAGGGTCATGGACTCTATGGATCTGGAGCGCGAAAGAGGGATTACAATTGCGGCCAAAAATTGTTCTGTGAACTGGAAGGGTGTGAAGATTAATATCATTGATACTCCTGGACATGCTGATTTTGGAGGCGAAGTCGAACGTTCCCTGTCCATGGCTGAAGGGGCTATTTTACTGGTTGATGCCTCAGAAGGCCCCTTGCCTCAGACCAGATTTGTCCTGAAAAAGGCTTTGGAGGCCGGGCTGGCCATTATTGTTTGCATTAATAAAATTGATCGCAAAGATGCCAGGCCTGGAGAGGTCTTGGACGAGGTTTACGATTTGCTCATCGATCTGGATGCTACTGAAGAACAATTGGAGTTTCCTCTACTGTACGCCATTGGCAAGGATGGGGTTGCCAAGAAGAGCCTGGATGATCCAAGCGAGGATCTTGAACCATTGTTTGAAACAATCCTGGAAGAAATTCCTGCTCCTAGTTATGCTCCTGAAGAGCCATTTCAGATGCTGGTTTCTGACCTGAGCTATTCTGACTATTTGGGCCGACTAGCCATCGGCAAGGTCTTTCACGGTAGTGTCCGCTCCAATGAGACTCTGGTTTGTATCAATGAGCATGGGGAGCAAATTCCCTTAAAGGTAACAAAACTGCAGGTTTATGAGGGGCTAAATTATAAAGAAGTAGATCAGGTGGCGCCGGGTGATATCGTGGTTCTTTCCGGGATTGAAGATGTCAAGATCGGGGACACCATTTGTACTCAAGAATCACCCAGAGCGCTGCCCAGGATTACAGTGGATGAACCTATTGTGTCCATGAGGTTTAGCATAAATACCTCTCCTTTTGCCGGTCGAGAAGGCAAGTATGTCCAATCCAGGAAAATTTGGGAGCGGTTGCTCAAGGAGACCCTGCTTAATGTGGCTATTAAGGTGGAAGAGACCGACGACAAAGACAGCTTTATTGTCAAAGGCAGGGGGGAGTTTCAGATGGCCATACTTATTGAGACAATGCGCAGAGAAGGGTACGAGCTATGCGTGGGTAGGCCAGAGGTTATTTTCAAGAAAGTAGAAGGGAAACTGCAAGAGCCCATGGAAAAGGTTTTTATAGATTGCGAGGAGGACTTCATGGGCGTGGTCACCGAAAAGCTGTCCATGCGCAAGGGTAAGATGATCAACCTGGTTAATAACGGCAATGGCCGGGTGCGCATGGAGTTTTTGATCCCTGCAAGAGGTCTTATTGGGTACCGAAATGAATTTCTAACTGATACAAGAGGCACGGGCATTATGAATACCCTGTTCGCAGGGTATGGGGATTATGCCGGTCCTATCCAGGGAAGGTTTACTGGCGCGCTCGTGGCTGACCGTCAAGGTGAATGTGTGGCCTATGCCCTGTTTAACCTCGAACCCAGGGGACGGTTGTTTGTGGTCCCTGGTGAACCCGTATATGAAGGCATGATTATTGGCGAGCACAACAGGAGCAATGATATCAATGTAAATCCCTGCAAGAGCAAAAAATTGACCAACCTGCGTGCCTCCGGAAAGGACGAAGCAGTGACCCTCACCCCGGTTATGCCCATGACCTTGGAAAAGGCCATCCATTTTATCAAGGAAGACGAGCTTGTCGAGGTTACTCCAAAATCCATTCGCCTGCGAAAGGCGGTCCTTTGTGCCAGGAAACGCCATGTCCTGGAGACTGCCGCTAAGAAGCGAGCAAATTAACTTTAAGATAACATTGATGGGTACCCCTGCGATTCAGCCCTGGCTGGACCGCTAGGGGTTTTGGGTGGCAAAGATTTTGGGATAGAATGGGCTGAAAAAACAAAAAAGGCTTATGGATTATAGCCCATAAGCCTTTGATTTCTTTTGGTGGAGCTGAGGGGAGTCGAACCCCTGACCTCTTGAATGCCATTCAAGCGCTCTCCCAACTGAGCTACAGCCCCACAAACGAAGAAATAACTTCATAATTATCTTGCTTATTCTTGTCAAGAATTATTTGATGTGTACATAAAAAATTAGAGAAGTCTGTTTGGGATGTGTGAATACTTATGCTGGAGGATAAGGAAGCACGGCGTGTTTTTGTGGCCAGAATATAGAAACGTGTTTGATTTTGACTTTATAATAAATTGCTGGCAAGGAAAGATTCCAGCTGAGAAAAGTTTCTAGTTTAAGCCATAAGAAGGAAATTTAAATGTATCCACAAAAAGAGAATCAAGTGCCTCCATTGAGGTTGATTGCCTGGGAGGTTACCAGGTCTTGCAATTTGGCCTGTAAACATTGCCGGGCTGAGGCTCATCCAGAGCCTTACCCGGGAGAGTTGACTACGGAAGAGGCCAAGGCTCTTATTGATACATTTCCCCAAACCGGAGATCCGGTGATTATTTTTACTGGCGGAGAACCACTGCTTCGACCGGATATCTTTGAGCTTGTTTCCTACGCCAATGACAAGGGCCTTCGCTGCGTTCTGGCTCCAAACGGGACATTGATAACGGCAGAAAACGCCCTCAAGATGAAGGAAGCAGGCATACAAAGATGCAGCATTTCCATTGATGGTCCTGACAGCTTAAGCCATGATAGTTTTCGTGGCGTAAACGGGGCCTTTGATCAGGCCTTAAGGGGGATCGGCTACTTAAAGGAAGCCGGTATTCCTTTTCAGATCAACACTACCGTGACCAAGAAAAATTTGAGCCAGTTCAAAGAAATTTTTCATCTGGCTCAGGACCTGGGCGCTGTAGCATGGCACATCTTTTTGCTTGTACCAACGGGTCGGGGTGCAGGCCTTGCGGAAGAGGTTATCACTGCCCAAGAGTATGAAGAAGTACTCAACTGGTTTTATGATTTTCGCAAGAAAACCGATATGCATCTAAAGGCTACTTGTGCTCCGCATTATTACCGGATTATGCGTCAAAGGGCCAAGGAAGAAGGAGTGCCTGTAACCAGAGAAAACTTCGGCCTTGATGCCATGACGCGGGGTTGTCTTGGCGGCATCGGTTTTTGCTTTATTTCGCACACTGGCCAGGTTCAGCCTTGTGGTTACTTAGAACTCGATTGCGGCCAGGTGAAACAGACTCCATTTCCTGAGATTTGGGCCAAAAGCCCTCAGTTTTTAAACTTACGCAATCCAGAGTGCTACGAGGGAAAGTGCGGAATTTGTGAGTATCACCGTGTTTGTGGTGGTTGCAGGGCCAGGGCCCATACCATTTATGGCAATTATCTGGCTGAAGAGCCATTATGTACCTACAAGCCCAGGAGGCTTGGTTAATTGGTTGGTTTGGTTCGATGATTAGCAGGGTTTACAGATTTAATGACAAGTTTGTTTCCCTGGTTGTTTACATCATTTTCCAACCTTTTAACTAATCAACCGTAAATTCAATAAACTAAACAACGTCATATAATCTATGGATAAAATCGACAAAAAAATTTTAGCCATCATTCAGACGGATTTTCCTTTGGTTTCCAGGCCATATGCCAAAGTAGGCGAGATGGTGGGGCTGACTGAGGCGGAGACTTTGGCCAGGGTCAGGGCTTTAAAGGAAAAGGGAGTGATTCGGAGAATCGGAGGCAATTTTCAATCGCGTAAACTAGGTTGGCACAGCACCCTGTGCGCTGCGTCTGTCCCGGAAGAAAAGCTTGCAGAGTTTGTAGCAGAAGTAAACAAGCACCCCGGCGTGACGCATAACTACTTGCGCAACCACAGGCAGAACGTCTGGTTTACCTATATTGGTCCCTCCAAAGAATTTGTGCAGCAGGCCTTAAGGGACATTACCCAAAAGACAGGGATAGAAATTTTGAATTTGCCCGCCAGGAAGATGTTTAAGATCAAAGTGGATTTTCCCATGGACAAGGACGAATAACTATCAGGGTCTGCCGCAAAGACAGTCATTGTCTGTGTTTCGGGTTTGGCTTTTTTTGTAAGCACGCACTCCGGTTTATTGTACAACCCAGACGGTGCAGCTTCTGGCAGCGTGAACGATTTTGTTGGATACGCTGCCAAATAAAAATTCATCTGTTTTTGAAACTCCTCTTCTGCCGATAACCACCGTTTCCCAGCCTTCTCTTTTTTGCGTGTCAAGGATATCCTGGGCGATGCTCGTCCCCTGGCTGCACTTAAACCTGGAGGCAGTGGGGGATTGGCAACTCTCGATGTACTCCCTGGATATATTTTCTTCCAGAATGCCTTTGGATATCAGCAGGTCTTGGCTTTTATGCAAGAACTCCTGCATGGTTTCTTTCTGCTTTTTGCATTCTTCGAGCCATGTTTCTTCGTCTGCAAAGAAATCTCGGGATGGCAATCGTTCGATATAGAGCAGTTTGATCCGAAATCCCGGGCAATTCCCTACGATCGATCCTACATAGGATACAGCACGCATGGAATTTTCCGAGCCATCAATGGCAATGAGAATTTTTTTCATGTCCATAGCCATCTCCTTACAGGTCTTTATTTGATTAATCGTACACAGGCGCGGAGATCTTTTAAAAATTCATCTACGGTTTCATAAAACACATTGCTCCCGCAAGAAAAATGCAGCAACATCCAGTTGAGCTCTTTGGGGATATAAGGAAAGAGCTTGCCCAAGTTGGCCAGTCTGTTGCGGAACAAAAGAAGGTAATCTTCTTGTTTCAGTGAGGCGAGGATATCGGCTGAAAAGTCAAAGTCAGACAGATTTTGGGGGGTGTAGTAATTTTTCCCCACTAAATAAAGCAAAAGTGCGCCTAGCCCAAAGATATCCAGGCCAAAAGGGTTTTCATAGAAGTCAAAAGTGTAATCAAAGTCTATCCAGCGGTATTGCTTGGTTTTTGAGTCTTCCCACAGGTGATCTCTGCGGATGTCGCCGTGCTTTTCTCCATGCTTGTGCAGAAAAGCTATGGCTTCGCATGCATCAATAAATTTCTCTAAAATTTCAGGCAAAAATTCATGAAAATAGGTTTTATGATCAGCCTGGATGTCGAATACTACTATATCCAGCCTTTTCCCTCTGATAAGATCTATAATCCGTACACGATTTCCTGCGGTATCGTCGATAGAGAATCCTTGCATAAAGCGCTTATCACCCCGGACAAGGTCTAAGATGCGGGCTTCTTTTCGCGGACTCCTGTAGCAAAGTATTTGAGTCCCCTCGAAGTTTAAGAAAAATTTTTCATAAAAGACGAGTTTAAGAAGTTTTCGCTC
The DNA here is from genome assembly GCF_018704065.1 of Desulfovulcanus ferrireducens. Lineage (NCBI taxonomy): Bacteria > Pseudomonadati > Thermodesulfobacteriota > Desulfovibrionia > Desulfovibrionales > Desulfonauticaceae > Desulfovulcanus > Desulfovulcanus ferrireducens. Next base: position 106,598 of record NZ_JAGUQP010000002.1, read on the forward strand.
ACCTGTTTCCAAGAGTTTGCACCGCTTGACCCAATATTTTGGATCTTCAAGACCAAAGGAGCGCTCGACCTCATCTCGAAGGACAAAATAATGTTTCCCCCCGATTTTGATTACATCGCCGTGGCCAATGCGCATAAAATCGGAAGTATCCGTGTATATCTTCCCGCAACGGCCCGCATAAGTATTTGGCTGAAACCGATTTATAAGCTCCTTAACTTCTTTCATGATGAGGTCTCTTATGGTTTATTTAAAAACTGTTTTTACTGGAGCGACTTTAACTTTTTTAACATAACAAATAGTTTTTGCCAAGGAGAGATTGGATTTTTGCGGTATCTTTACTCTTAACGGCAAGCACAGAGTAATAGGCAGAATTAAAATAATAACAAGCTAATAAAGTTTCTTGAATAAGGATGGGTGGTTAGTCGAGAAAGGATGTTTGGGGGCGTTAAAGGTTGATAATTGGCAAAAATTGTTTCATGAAAAGTTTTGGGATTGAGTGTTTGGTCAATGCATTTTTTATGGAGGAGTAATAAGCTGTTATGGATAAAGAAATTATTATTTCCCCCTCTCTTTTGTCGGCCGACTTTGGTCGACTGGAAGAGGAGCTTGTGGCCCTGGAGCAGGCAGGTGTAAAGTGGGTCCATTGGGATATTATGGATGGCCTTTTTGTGCCCAATATTACCTTTGGCCCGCCGGTGATAAAAAAACTACGCTCGAGGTCCAGGCTTTTTTTTGATGTACACCTGATGATAGACAGGCCGGAGCGGTATGTAGATGAGTTTGTGTCTGCTGGGGCGGACCTTATTTGTGTCCATGCTGAGGCCACCATCCACTTAGAGCGGACAGTGGCTGAAATTGCAAAAAGAGGGGTAAAGTGTGCTGTGGCCTTGAACCCAGCTACCCCTCTATCCTGTGTGGAATATTTAATCCCCCAATTGGATATGATTTTGATTATGAGTGTGAATCCTGGCTTCGGGGGGCAAAAATTTATTCCTTTTACACTAAAAAAGATAGAAAGATTGGCCCAAATGATCAGGGAAGCGCAGGCTGATACCTTTATCCAGGTGGATGGAGGGGTAAGCCCTGAGAATGTTGGGCAGTTGGTTGCGCTCGGTGCCAATGTTTTTGTTTCCGGGTCAGCCTTTTTTAACTTCCCGCCCTATGACAGGAGATATAAACAATTTCTAGAAGCTGCTGATTCACTGTCCAGTTAAGTTGGTAATTGCATGTTGGTAATTTTCTAAAAATCTTTATTAATGTTTATTTTTTAAACAAATTTTTTGTATCCTTATAAAGTCAGTCTTAGTGACTGCATAACTAGTTGAAATATATTGAAGATGTTAGAAAGATTTATTTTTAGCCAGGGATGCAGCCTGCAGCCCGACGTCTTCAGTCCTGCCTAGCCTAGAGATAATCAAATGGCCCATTATGATGTTTGTAAGAATAATCGGCTCTATGAAGTCGTGGTTTTACTGTATTTTTGTAAGTTGTAGCCCGCTTTTGCGGGCTTTTTTGTTATTGGAGAAAAATTATTCTTGACTTTGTTCTTTTTTGAATTTTATTTTCTAAAAAAGAGAGGTAGCAGAATGATTGATGAAGTTGATAAGAAAATATTGAACATTCTCCAAAAAAATGCCCGGATTTCCAACGCAGAAATTGCGCGACGGGTAGGTATGGCTCCCTCAGGAATCTTGGAGCGGATGCGAAAGCTCGAGCGTAAAGGAATTATCCAAAAATATGAAGTGCGTTTGAATCCCAAGGCCTTGGGATTGGTTCTTACTGTGTTGATCATGGTTAAGACTGAGGAACGGGTCGGATCGGTGGAGATAGGTTATGAACTGGCCAAGATTTCAGAGGTTCAGGAAGTATATTTTACTGCTGGGGAATATAACTATCTCTTAAAGGCCAGGGTGTCTGATACAGATGCTTTGACAGAACTTTTGAGAAAGTTCGGTGCTATTCCCGGGGTTAAAGATACCAGGACGACTCTGGTCTTAAATGACATTAAAGAAAGCTTGGCCCTGGATCTGGATCGCGTTGATGTGGCTAGAGCCGGAGGCAAAAAGGGAGCTAGAAAAGGTAATAGTCAGGAAAGTGAAGATATATCCTAAGTTACAGAAAACCTGCCTGCCGCACTACAGGAAAGAAGGTCTAGATAATGGAATTTCTTTAACTTAGCCGTATACCTTCATTAAAACCAAAAGGGGGAGATATGGACAAGAAAGCACTCAATCCCAAAATCAGAGAGCGCGGTAAGGAATTCTTCAAGAGTATCAGCGGGGAAGCCCCCTCCATTTTTAACAAGGGGTGGTGGACTGGCAAGGTCATGGATTGGGCCATGCGCAATGAGAACTTTAAGGTTCAGTTGTTTCGCTTTGTGGATGTTCTACCCTATTTAAACAGGTCCGAATCTTTGACCCGACACATACAAGAATATTTTGCTGCTGATGAGCATGATCTCCCTCCAGTGCTTAAGTGGGGGGCCAAAGGGGCAGGTTTGAGCAAGGGCTTGGCAGGAAAGGTTTTGGCTAAGACTATTCGTGCCAATATCGAAAATATGGCCAAGCAGTTCATTATTGGAGAGAATACCAAACAGGCAACCAAGACCTTAAAAAAACTTAGGAAAGATAATTTTGCCTTTACTGTTGATATATTAGGAGAGGCTACTGTCAGTGAGGAGGAGGGGGTCCAGTACCAGCAAAGTTATCTGGAGCTGATGGAAATTTTGGCCAAAGAGAGTAAAAAGTGGAAAGGATTAGGCGGAGGTGATTTGGATTGGGGTTATGCTCCTAAAATTAATGTATCTATAAAACCATCTGCTCTTTATTCTCAGGCCAGGCCTTCAGATTTTGAGGGTTCTGTCCAATCTATCTGTGACCGGTTGCGTCCTATTGTAGCCAAGGCCAAGGCAATGCAAGCCCATCTGTGCATTGATATGGAGCAGTATAAATTTAAAGATATTACGCTGGAAGTATATAAGCGGCTGCGCAGTGATCCTGAATTTCGTGACTTTGATCAGCTGGCCGTGGTCTTGCAATCCTATCTCAAAGATACGGACCGGGATTTGGAAGAATTATTGACATGGGCCAGGTCAGAGGGGCTGCCCATTTCTATTAGGTTAGTTAAAGGGGCCTATTGGGATTATGAGACAGTTATTGCCAAGCAAAGGGGATGGGACATTCCGGTTTACACCATAAAACCAGAGACTGATGCGGCCTTTGAGCGACATGCCCTGAAAATTTTGGAAAACCACGATGTTTGTTATTTTGCCTGCGGTTCGCACAATATCCGTTCCATTTCTGCTGTAATGGAGATGGCCATTGCTTTGGGTGTCCCTGAAGAACGCTATGAGTTTCAGGTCTTATATGGCATGGCTGAGCCAGTACGCAAAGGACTCTTAAATGTGGCTAAACGAGTCAGGCTTTATGCTCCTTATGGAGAGCTTTTGCCTGGTATGGCCTATCTGGTTCGTCGTCTCTTAGAAAATACTGCCAACGAATCCTTTTTGCGCCAGAGTTTTGTGGAAGGCGCGGAAATGGACCGCTTGCTGGAAGATCCAGAAGTGTTGGCAGCCCAGGAAAAGCTCCGGAAAAAGTCAAAGCCAAAGCCAGACGTTGAAGTACCACCTTTTCAAAATCACTCCTTTGTGGACTTTACCAAAGAGTCTGAACGTGAGGCCTTTCCCAAGGCCATTGCTTCAGTGCGCAAAGAATTGGGAAAAACTTACCCCTTGATTATAAACAACGAAGAAGTTTTTACCGAAGATAAGTTGCCTTCAGTAAATCCGGCTAATCCGGATGAGGTCATTGGATATGTTTGCCAGGCCTCTAGACAGGAGATTGATAGGGCCATTGCATCCGCCAAGCAGGCCCTGCCTGGCTGGCGAGATTTATCTGCTGAGGAACGGGCCAAGTATCTGTTTAAGGCGGCTGATATTGCGCGGAAAAATATTTTTCGTTTATCCGCCTGGCAGATCTTGGAGGTAGGTAAACAATGGGATCAGGCTCATGCAGATGTGGCTGAGGCCATAGATTTCCTGGAATATTATGCTCGGGAGATGATACGCCTGGGTTCCCCTCGGAGAATGGGACGGGCACCGGGAGAAATAAATCATCTCTTTTACCAGCCAAAAGGTATTGCTGCAGTGATAGCTCCCTGGAACTTTCCCCTGGCCATCAGTTGCGGCATGACTTCAGCAGCGATAGTCACAGGTAATTGTGTGTTATACAAACCGGCAGGATTGTCTTCTGTTGTGGGTTATACTCTGGCCGAGATTTATAAGGAGGCTGGTATTCCCGAAGGGGTATTCAATTTTGTGCCTGGTCGGGGCAGGGTCATTGGAGATTATCTGGTTGAACATCCTGATGTCAGCTTGATTGCGTTTACCGGGTCCGTGGAAGTGGGGTTACGTATAGTTAATAAAGCCTCTGTGGTACAGCCGGGACAGGAGCAGGTAAAAAAGGTTATTGCGGAAATGGGTGGTAAAAATGCCATTATTGTCGATGACGATGCTGACTTGGACGAGGCTGTTTTGGAGATCATCTATTCTGCTTTTGGCTATCAGGGGCAGAAATGCTCTGCCTGCTCACGGGTAATTGTTCTGGAAGCAGTCTATGATAAATTTGTGCATCGTCTCGTGGAGGCAGCCAAATCCATCAAAATCGGACCTGCTGAAGACCCAGCCAATTATATGGGCCCTGTTGTGGACGAGTCGGCTCAGAAAAAGATCCTGGAATATGTTGAGTTGGCCAAAAAAGAAGGTAAGGTATTAGTTTGCCGGGATGATATTCCTGACAAAGGTTACTATGTGCCTTTAACTATTGTGGAAGGAATAACTCCTGAACATCGCATTGCTCAGGAAGAAATATTTGGACCTGTCCTTGCTGTGATGAAGGTCAAAAATTTTGATCAGGCCATTGAATGGGCCAACTCTACCCGGTATGCTCTAACCGGTGGCGTGTTTTCCCGTAGTCCAGAACATCTGGAGAAGGCCAGACGAGAATTCAGGGTGGGAAATCTTTACCTTAACCGGGGCACTACTGGCGCATTGGTTGAGCGGCAGCCTTTTGGCGGCTTTAAGATGTCTGGTGTAGGTTCCAAAGCTGGCGGCCCTGATTATTTGATTCAATTTCTTGATCCCCGTTGTGTTACAGAAAATACCATGCGTCGAGGATTCACACCTATAGAAGAGGATGATGATTGGATTGAGTAAAGAGGCAGATAGAACTGATTGAAGAGCCTGTGGCCGAACCTTTAATCAATTTAATTTCCAAGGTTTATTTCATCTTGGTTTCTTTCATGCTGGTACAAAAAGCCGTTTGTAATGCATTTCAGAAACCAAGATTTTCAATCAACGGTTAAAATGGGGTTTGGCTACAGACTCTTAAACGGTCAAAAATAACTCTGTTCTTGTCTGTCCAGACTACGGTAGTTGATTGCCTCAGCGAGATGAGCAGTATTTATTTTATTTTCCCCGGCCAGATCAGCAATGGATCGGCTGATGCGTAAGATCCGGGTATAGGAGCGGGCTGAAAGCCCTAATTTATTCACGGCAACCTCCAGAAAATTATGTTCCTTTTCTGTTAACTGACAAAACTCATTTAGCCACTTTCCAGAAAGTTGGCTATTGGTTAAAAAAGGCAGATCTTTAAACCTGTCGGTCTGAATTTTCCGGGCGTCAAGAATATTGTTGCGCATGGTAGCCGAATCCATTGAACCCCTGGATTGTTTAAGATCCTTGTAAGGTACAGCCGGAACTTCAATGTGCAGGTCGATACGGTCCAGCAACGGTCCGGAAAGGCGGGAATGGTAACGCTGAATCTGGGTTGGAGTGCAGGTGCACGGATGCTGGTCATCACCTAAGTAGCCGCAGGGACAGGGATTCATGGCCGCCACAAGCATAAAATCCGCCGGATAGACCAGAGACATTGCTGCTCGGGCAATGGTCACCTGTCCATCCTCTAAAGGTTGGCGTAGAACCTCAAGAACATGTTTTTTAAACTCAGGAAGTTCATCTAAAAAAAGTACGCCTCGATGGGCCAGAGAGACCTCCCCTGGCCGGGGATAATGACCTCCACCTATAAGTCCGGCATCAGATATTGTGTGATGGGGAGAACGGAATGAGCGGTTAACGATCATGGCCTGACCTTTGGGAAGCTGGCCAGAGACACTATAAATCTTGGTTACTTCCAGGGCTTCTTCAAAGGTCAGTGGCGGTAGGACCGTGGGGATTCGCTGGGCGAGCATGGTTTTGCCACTGCCCGGAGGACCCATAAAAAGGATGTTATGTCCGCCAGCGGCCGCAATTTCAATGGCCCGCTTTGCATGATCCTGGCCTTTGACTTCGGCGAAGTCCATAAAAAAACTCTGCCTTTGCTGCCACAGACTGTCCAGATCAAACTTAGTAGGACTCAGAGAAAGCTCGTTTAACAACAGTTGGATTGTCTGGGCCAGACTCTCCAGTCCATACACAGCAAGACCTTTGACAACGGCGGCTTCTTTAGCATTGTCCTTGGGCAAGATTACTGCTTTGGCTTGTTCCTGCCTGGCCTTAAGGGCAAGAGGCAGGGCGCCGGTTATGGGCCTTAGTTCACCAGTCAAGGATAATTCTCCAGCCATAAACAAGCCTTCAAGGCTCTTGGCGGGGATTACTCCAGTAGCAGCTAAAAGCCCTAGTGCCAGGGGCAAATCAAAGCTGCTCCCTTCTTTACGCATGTTGGCAGGGGCCAGGTTGATTGTAATCCTTGCAGGGGGGAGTTTAAATCCACTGTTTTTTAAGGCAGAAAAGACCCGTTCCTTGCTTTCTTTTACTGCTCCTTCAGCCAGACCGACCAAGGTAAAAGCTGGAATGCCTGAGCGGGAATAATCTACTTCCAGTTCCACTTTAAAGGCATCAATTCCTAGAAGGGATGCCGTGCTGATTTTTGCAAACATTTTTTTCTTCTATGCATTAATCCAAGAAAAGGTAAAGGGGCAAAAGGGTAAAAAGGGGGGCGGATATGTGTGGAGAAGGGCGAGTAAACCGAAATCTCGCCCTTTTATTAACTTCTTTTGTCTTCGATACTAGAAGGCGCTAGTGAATCAAATGTCCAATACGGTCCCAGCGGACGTGTTTAAATCCGGCCCAGGACCAGTAGATGATCCAGGCTTTGCCCAGGATTTTATCCCGGTCCACAAAACCCCAGAACCTGGAATCGTAAGACTCATCCCGGTTGTCGCCCATGACAAAATACTTCCCTTCCGGGACTTTAATGGGACCAAAGTTGTCCCGGTGGGGAATGATGCGTGGATCAGTGTGCTGGACATAGGGTTCATTTAGCTTTTGTCCATTACGCCAGACTTCCTTGTTTCTGATCTCAATGACATCTCCGGGCACGCCAATGACCCTTTTAATAAAGTCCTTGGATGGATCCTCAGGAAATTCAAAAACGATGATATCCTGAAATTTAGGATCAGAAAATTTAACTATATATGTGTCTGTGAATGGTATTTTTAAACCATAGATAAATCTGTTTACCAGGAGATGATCCCCAATCTGTAATGTTTGGAGCATTGAGCCGGAAGGAATCTTAAAGGCCTGGACCACAAATGAGCGAATAAAAAAGGCCAGGATCAAGGCCACTATCAGGGCTTCAGCATATTCTTTAAGTATTTTTTGCCAGCGTGGGTTCATATCTTATCCTTTACTCCTCTACTTTAAGGGCAGCCAGGAAAGCCTCTTGAGGGATTTCCACACTACCCATTTTTTTCATGCGTTTTTTTCCTTCTTTTTGCTTTTCTAATAGTTTTCTTTTGCGCGTTATATCACCACCATAACATTTGGCGGTAACATTTTTGCGCAGGGGCGCTATCCTTTCCCGGGCAATAATTTTATTGCCAATTGCAGCCTGGATAACCACCTCAAACAGTTGTCTGGGGATAACTTTTTTTAACCTCAGGGCCAGTGCCCGGCCCTTATGGTAAGCGCTGTCGCGATGGACAATACAGGACATGGCATCGACAGGCTCGCCATTTATAAGGATATCCAGTTTCACCAGGTTGGAAGGTCTAAAGTCAATGACCTCGTAATCTAACGAGGCAAAGCCCCTGGTGACAGATTTCAGACGGTCAAAAAAGTCAAAAACGATCTCGGCAAAAGGCAACTCATAAGTGATAATTACCCGGGTTGACGTGAGATAGCGCAGGTCCTTCTGGATACCCCTTTTTTCCTCACACAACTTCAGCACATTGCCTACAAACTCGTTTGGTACGTGGATTTCCAGGCGGACAAAGGGTTCATAAATGGATGCAATTTTTTCGGGCGGGGGCAGTTTGGACGGATTATCAATTTCGAAAACCCGGCCATCTACCTCTTCGACCTTATAGACAACAGAAGGTGCGGTAGCGATAAGATTGGCCTTGAATTCGCGCTCTAATCTTTCCTGGATGATTTCCATATGCAGAAGGCCTAAAAAGCCGCATCTAAAGCCAAAACCCAGGGCCTGTGATGTCTCCGGTTCAAACTGTAGCGCAGCATCATTTAATTGCAGTCTTTCCAGAGCACTTTTCAGTATTTCATATTCGGATGACTCAACCGGGTATAGACCGCAAAAGACCATGGGTTTGACTTTTTTAAATCCAGGAAAAGGCTTATCAGTTGGCCGGTCAGGGGAGGTAATGGTATCCCCCACCCGTGCATCTTTAAGCTCCTTTATGCCTGCACATAAAAAACCCACTTCCCCTGGTCCTAATTCTTCGATGTCCTGCGCTTCCGGAGAGAAGACCCCCAGCTTGGTGACTTCGTATTTTTTGCCGGTGGAGTACATCATGATCGGCTGGTTCAGCCTGATGCTTCCTTCCAGAATTCGAAACAGGACAACAACTCCAAGGTAAGAGTCATACCAGGAGTCAAAAATCAGGGCCTTTAAGGGTGCATCCTTCTCTCCCTTTGGAGGAGGAATGAGCTCGACCAGCTTTTGCAAAAGTTCTGTCACCCCTTGACCTGTCTTGGCACTGACCAGGGCAATGTCTGTACAGTCAAGGCCTATAACCTCTTCAATTTCTTGGGCTACCCGGTCCGGATCGCTACTTGGAAGATCAATCTTGTTTAAGACGGGGATAATTTCCAGGTCGTGATCCAGGGCCAGATAGACATTGGCCAGAGTCTGGGCCTCTACGCCTTGCGTTGCGTCGACGACCAGAAGTGCACCGTCACACGCGGCCAGGCTTCTGGAGACTTCATAGGAGAAATCCACGTGTCCGGGAGTGTCAATCAAGTTTAAAATATACTCTGTGCCGTCCGGAGCTTTGTAAGGAATGCGAACGGTTTGGGCTTTTATGGTAATGCCCCGCTCACGTTCCAGATCCATTTTGTCCAGATACTGGTCTTTTTTCTCTCGTTCAGAGATAAGACCTGTTATTTCCATGATCCGGTCAGCCAGAGTAGATTTACCGTGATCAATATGGGCTATTATACTGAAATTGCGAATGTTTTCTTTCTTGGTCATACTTTTAACGTCTTTTAGAGAAGGCCAGATGCTTTGCTGGGCTTTCTCCTTTTACCCCTCCACAATTTTTATAATCTACAATTATGTTTCTTTGATCAATTGTTTTATTTTTTGCACTATTTGTGGAACGGCAGCTTTTATTTCCGGGCTCAATTTCTCGTCCATCTGCTCCGGTACATAAGCAGTTTGAGCGACAATAATACGCAAATCCATATCCGTGGCTTCTTTTAGTTCCTTCAACAGGTTGGTAGTTGGGAATTGATGCATGGAGAAGTCCGCCAGTTTTTTGGGGTCAACCTCATCCACGTCTATTTCAAATACTTCTCCTGGTTTTCTCCCACTTTGGGTCGTTGCGTCAACAATGATCACCATTTGAGGGTGTTTGTCGCTTAAAATCAGATCGAAAAGAAGAGGGCGGATAGAAGTGCCCACGTCCAAAAGGGCTATATCACCTGGCAAATCCTTTTCTAGTTTCAAAGCCTCGATCACTGCCGGGCCTAGTCCGTCATCACCAAACAATGTGTTACCGCAGCCAAAAACGACTACCCTGGAGTTAAACATTTGGGACCAATCCATGTATGCTCTCCCCTTGAAAAATATCGTGGTCTAAGGCTAAAGTCCTTAGTTTGTTTAGTCCTTTTAACTAAAATTTAATCATTTTTCGTAGTTAGTATCGGGACTTAGCTGGAACTCATCGCCCGTTCATCAGTCCTAAAAAAAGGCCGCTATCACGTACTAGACGTAACAGCGGCCCTTTTAATGGATTTATTCGCTTCTGTCTAATCTATTTGCGCATAGTTTCCACGCAGTTTCCTTGAGAATCAAAGATTTTTAGCTCAACATTGATGCCGCCATCCAGGCGGTGTGTGGCACAGCTCATTCACGGGTCATAGGCCCGAATGGCCATCTCGATTCTGTTTAAGATTCCCTGGTCGTACTTTCCGTCTTTGATCAGAGCTTTTGCAGCCTGCTTGACAGAGAGGTTCATTGGGGCATTGTTGTGTGTGGTGCCCACAATGAGGTTGGCAAAAGTAACAAGGCCGTTTTCATCGGTTTTGTAGTGATGGATAAGTGTGCCACGGGGAGCTTCAACGCATCCGACACCTTCGCCAGCTTTGGGCTCGATGTTTTTGGCCCTGATTTCCTGGCTGGTAATCTCAGAGTCATTCAAGAGCTCTTCAGCCCGCTCACAACAATAGACCATTTCAATGAGTCTGGCCCAGTGATAGAGCAGAGTTAAGTGCGATGGACGACCAAATTCTTTGCGGAAGATTTCTAACTCTTCCTGGGCCAAAGGTGTGGCCATCTTGTCGCAGACATTGATCCTGGCCAGGCAATTGGAGCGGTAAACTCCTACCGGATCATTTTCATCCAGCTTGATGCCACCCTGTTTTTTGATGTAGGGGAATTTGAGATAACTCCAGGGTTCTACATGCTCGGCAATATATTCGGTATATTCCTCATACTTGAACTGGTCATAATTGCCGTCTTTGTCCATGAGGCGGAGTTCGCCGTCAAAGAGCTCCAGAGCGCCGTCGGAAGGCCTTACTGTACCAAGGTAACCGGAGGGGAACACGCCAAGTACTTTTACAGCATCCAGGTATTTAGGGAAGACTTCTTCCCGGGCGAACTTAATGGTAAATACGGCGAAGTCCTTTAATTCCTGGACACCGGCCAGAAGTTCCTTGCGTTCTTCTTCGCTCATGGGCTTGGAATATCCGCCTACGACCGCTGCAATAGGATGAATGACCTTGCCGGAGAATTTTTCCAGCATCATCTGAGCCTTATAACGCATGTGCACGACCTTTTTGGCCAGGTCGGGATTGGCTCCGATAATACCGACAACATTACGTACAGAATAATCTGCATCCGGGCCCAGGACAAAATCAGGCGCAGCAAGAAAATAAAAATGCAAGATTTTGTCCGGGATGTAGGCCAGCATCTGACAGAGTTCACGTAGTTTTTTGCCTGCGGGTGGGACTTCTACGCCCAGGCAGGCATCAGCGGCCTTGTTAGAAGCCAGATGGTGCTGCCAAGGACAAATACCGCATATACGGTTGACAATTCTGGGCACCTCTTCCACTGGCCGGCCAACAACAAATTTTTCAAATCCCCGTAATGACAGCACGTGCAGCTTGGCATCGGCAACATTCCCATTGTCATCCAGATGGATGGCCACGCTGGCATGACCTTCAATACGGGTGATGGGGGCTATATTTAATGTTTTACCCATATTTTACTCTCCTCCTAACCTATCTTTTTCAGAACACCGTGCGCACCAGTAAAACGGGCCAGATAACCACGGCGATCAGGCATTTTCATGGGATCAAAACCAACCGAAGCCAAAGCACCCATATAGTCGATCAGTGGTTTTGAGTCTTTACGGACTGGTCCATAACAACCACGGCAGGGCATTCTGGTACTCAAACAACGCGGTGGTTTGCCTTTGCCGCCGCAACCGGCCTTGGTCACAGGGCCGAGACAGATGAAGCCCTGCTCCAAGAGGCAGCGCATTTCATCTATGGGCTTGTCAGGATCAAATTCTGGAGTTTCCAGCATTCTCTTAATGTCGTCCATGCCCTTTTTGCGTTCCTTAATGGTAGGACAGGTGTCACAGACTGAACGCTCAGGCATTTTGAATTCTGTTTTGCCCTCCAACAATGCCAGTACTGCGGCAGCAATCCAGTCGGGATGAGGAGGGCAGCCTGGCAGGTAAATATCTACATCCACAAATTCATCCAAAGCGTAACATTTATCAAGCAGGGGTGGTATATGTTCGGTTGGTGGCTCGGCACAGTCAGTGGTAGGAGAGTCACAATATACAAATTTTTTCAGCTCTTCCTCATCGTACATATTAATTAAGGCCGGGATACCGCCGTTAGTGGCACAGGTGCCCAGGGCAACGAGTATCTGACATTTTTTACGCATTTCCAAAAGCACTTCTTTGTGCTCTTCATTACGTACACTGCCCGAGACAATCCCCACCACGGCCTCTGGAATGCTCAGCTCTGTTTCTTCACCGGTTTGGCCATAATACTTTTTGTCCAGGATGACAGGAATATGGACAAACTCTATATTGTTGACCAGAAGATCAACTAGGATTTCTCCAATGTTCAGAATGGCGATTTCGCAACCGGAACATGCATTCAACCATTCTTCAGCTACAGTAACTTTGGTCATATATACCTCCTTACAGACGGGAGAGAGACCTCTCTCCCATCCAACTTAAGCATTAGCTGCTTCTTTCTGGGCCTTTTTTAAAGGATTGGGGCCAAGGGATTTTATCTTTTCCGTAAACTTAGTTACTACTTCTGCAAATCTTGGGGCTTCTGCAGAAGAAACCCATTCAATTGCAAAGCGTTCTGGATCTATTCCTAAGTCTTCTAGTACCAATTTGATGGCCTGGGCCCGGGCTAAAGCTTTGTTATTACCATCCAGGTAATGACATTCACCCAGGTGTCAGCCCATGAGAATGACGCCATCGGCGCCTTTTTCTAAGGCTTCGACTACTAAGTTGGGATGAACCATCCCTGAACACATGACTCTGATAGCACGCATATTGGGTGGATATTGGAGTCTGGAGACCCCGGCCAGATCTGCACCGGCGTATGCACACCAGTTACAGAGAAAGCCAACAATGACAGGTTCGAAGTTTTCAGCCATGGAAACTTCTCCTTATATTAGATTTTTTGTGGTTACAGGTTTTCTAGGGCCGCAGATATCTGGGCTCTAAGTTGTTCATTGGTAAAACCGTGAACAAACACGCCTTTTTTGGGACATGTGGCTTCACAAACGCCACAGCCCTTGCAAAGTGCCTTGTTTATTTCGATCTTGCGCAGAGTCTGCCCATCTTTTTCATAGTCAACCAAAGATATGGCTCCATAAGGACAGGTGTCCACGCACAGGGCGCAGCCATCACAATTTTCTGTGACATATGACTTGATGGAGTCTAAGGGCATAACCGACTTGGATAAGATGGTGGTAGCCCTGGACACGGCTGCCTGGGCCTGGGCAATGGATTCGTCGATAGGCTTGGGGTAATGACACAGGCCGGCGACAAACATGCCGTCCACGCTTAAATCAACCGGACGCAGCTTGGCATGAGCTTCCTGGAGAAAGCCCTCATTGCTCAGGCTGCACTTATACAGTTCAACCAGTTCCTTATTATCGTATGGCACAATGGCTGTGGCCAGTACTAAATAATCGGGCCTGATCTCCACGTCCTGCTTCAGGACATGATCCTGAACCTGAACAACTAGATCATCGCCGTCTTTAAATACCTTGGGCTTGTTATCCAAGGAATAGCGGATAAAGATTACGCCTTTTTCGCGGGCTTCCTTGTACAGGTCTTCGCGTTCTCCATAGGTTCGAATGTCTCTGTACAATACATATACGGGCAAATCTGGGTTGGCTTCTTTCAACTCCAGAGCATGTTGCATGGTGTTGGTACAGCAAAGGCGGCTACAATATGGCCTTTCTGAATCGCGGGAACCAACACACTGAATAAATACGGCCCCTTTGGCCTTTTCCAGGGCGGGCTTGTGTTCTTTAAGCTCTGCTTCAAATTCAAGATGGGTAAAGACACGGTCATCCTGGCCATAAAGGTATTCATTGGGCTTGTATTCTTTGGCTCCGGTACAAATCACAGCCACGCCATATTTGATGGCTTTTGCCTCACCATCCACTTCGATTTCACTTACGAAATCACCCACAGCACCTTTACAGGTCTTGAGTGAAGCATTTTTAAAGACTTTTATGTTGGGGTGATTTTCTACCTTGGCAATGAGCTGTTCAAGGTAAGGCTTTACTTCTTCGCCTTTCCAGGTGTGGCTTAACTGCCAGGCATTTCCACCCAGTTTATCTGATTTTTCAAGCAGGATGGTTTCGTATCCCTGGTCAGCAAGTCCCAGCGCAGTGGTCATGCCTGAAATTCCACCACCAACTACCAGAGCAGTCTGATTGACCTGAACTGAGAGATGTTCCAGAGGCTGAAGCATTGCAGCCTTGGCCACGGCCATGCGTACCTGATCTTTGGCCTTTTCAGTTGCCTTTTCTGGCTCGCTCGAATGGACCCAACTGTTCTGGTTGCGAATATTGGCCATCTCAAAGAGATATTCATTAAGACCTGCATTTTTCAACGTTTCCCTGAACATAGGTTCATGGGTCCTGGGGGTACAGGCTGCAACTACTACCCTGTTTAAATTGTGCTCTTTGATTTTTTCCGCGATCAGGACCTGGGTATCCTGAGAGCATGTAAAGAGATTGTTTTCTGCATAGACCACATTGGGCAGGGTCTTGGCATATTCGGTCAATTCCTTAACATCCACTGTGCCGGCAATGTTGATGCCGCAGGAACAGACAAAGACGCCGATCCGTGCCTCTTGGCCAGCCACATCTATTTCAGGAGGGAAGGTTTGTTCTTTAGCCAGGGCGCCTCTGACATTGCTCAGCGCTATAGAAGCGGCTGCAGCAGCCGAGGAGGCTTCGGTGACGGATTGAGGAATATCCTTGGGGCTTTGGAAACATCCGCTGGCATAGATGCCGGGTACATTGGTGGCTACCGGGTTGAAACTGGAAGTTTGGGCAAAGTTGTATTTATTGAGCTCTATACCAAGGGCTTTAGCCAATTCAATGGCGCTCTTATCTGTTTCCAGACCAACAGAGAGGACAAGCATATCAAAAGGCTCCAGGACCCTTTCGCCCGTTTCACCATCAAAATACTCTAAGATGACGCCGCCCTCAGGGTTTGGATATACAGTATGGATTCTGCTTTGGACAAAGCGGATGCCCTTTTGCTTGGCCTGTTCGTAGTATTGTTCAAATTCTTTTCCGTGAGTACGAATGTCCATGTAAAAAATGGCCTGGTTAACATCACCAGTGGTATGCTCGGCTGTAACTAATGCCTGCTTGATGGCGTACATACAGCAGACAGAAGAACAGTAGCCGTTGTCGCATCTATTGATATTTCTGGAGCCAACACATTGTAGCCAGGCAATTTTCTTCGGCTCTTTGCCATCAGAAGGCCTTTTCAGATGACCCATGCATGGACCACTGGCTGAGAGCAACCGTTCGTACTCCAGACCTGTGACTACGTCTTTAAATTGTGTGTAGGCGTAATGATCAAAAAGGGAAGGATCAAAGGCTTTAAATCCCGGGGCCAGAATTACAGAGCCGACTTTGACCTGGATGATTTCTTCCTTGTGCTCTTTGTTAAAGTCAATGGCACCGGTGGGACAAAATTTTTCACATGCCCGACATTTGCCTTTCTGGACAAAAATACAATTTTCACCATCGATAGCGTACTTGAGGGGAACGGTTTGGCCGTACTTGATGTAGGCAGCCTTACGAACACTCAACCCCTCGTTGTACTCGTCAGGGACTTTTTTGGGACATTTTTCTGCACACAGGCCGCAGGCAATACATTTATCCACCTCCACATAGCGTGGCTTTTGTTTGACAGTGACGGTAAAATTGCCTTCGCTGCCCTCAATTTTTTGTACTTCGCTTAAAGTCAAAAGCTCAATGTTTAAGTGCCGACCGCACTCAACCAACTTGGGTGAGATAATTCACATCGCACAGTCATTGGTGGGGAAGGTTTTGTCCAATTGGGACATTACGCCGCCAATACCGGCTGTTTTTTCCACCAAATAGACATAATAGCCGGCGTCAGCCAAGTCCAAAGCGGATTGAATGCCGGCAATACCACCGCCGACAACCATGACTGCGCCTACTTTTTCTTGTGACATATTAACCCCCTTTGCCATTTATTTGTTGTTTGTCGCAAGAACAACGGCCCGTTAAAAGTAGATTTTTCAGGTATCTTTTTAGTGAGATACCACCCAAAAAACATAATGTATTAAATTAACAAATACAAGCTGTTCAATCTTATTTAGACATTCAATAGCTCAGGTTTAAAAAAAATGCTAGTAGTTGAGCATGGAAATTGTGAAAAAGTGATATTATTTTTTCACAAATGATAACACGAAAGGGGCCGTTTTTGTCCGCCTGTAGGCTTGTCCTGTAAGATTAATTTTTTACAAGATGGCTTGAGTTCATGTCGTTTAGGGGGTAAGTTGCAAAAAAGAAGGTTTGATAACTCATTGACTTCTTCCCTTAGTTTTGACCTTGATTGTTAGCAGTTATTTGTTTTTAATTGATTAAAGGTTATTGTGCATTTAAATTATAAATGAATGGAGAAAAAAGGAAGATGAGCGGATGGGCAGGATGTTTGTTTGGTTTAATTATCCTGGTTATGGGCTTGTATGGATGCGCTCAAAAAAGTGTATACTACCCTTCGCGGAACACTAAGATATATGCTCCTCCTTCCCAAAAAGGAACCCAGAGGCCATATACTGTTTATGGCAAGACGTATAGACCTTTAAAGGTAGCGCATGGGTTTGTTCAGGAAGGAGTGGCCTCATGGTACGGACCGAAATTTCATGGGCGAAGAACTGCTAGCGGCGAGATTTATAATATGTATGAGCTTACAGCGGCACACAAAATTTTGCCCATGCATACAAAGGTCAAGGTAACCAACCTGGAAAATGGTCGTAGTTTGATTGTGCGTATTAATGACCGCGGGCCATTTGTAAAAAACAGGATAATTGACCTATCTTATGCAGCGGCCAAGAGATTAGGTCTGGTTGGCCCGGGAACGGCAAGGGTTCGCGTTGAGTCTCTTGGCTCTTGGTCGCCGGAAATTCCTGGCATTTTTTATGTGCAGGTTGGGTCATTTGCTATCTATGACAATGCTATCGCCTTGCAGACAAAAATGCGTCAAAAAGGTTTTGTGCACACCAGGATACAAAAATTTGAGCACCGCGGCCGGACCTTTTGGCGTGTCCATGCTGGCATTTTCAAAACCCTGGCCAAGGCCCAAAAGATCAAGACCAGGTTAGAGCTTAAGTTCCCCAATGCCTTTATTATTGCGGATTGAGTTCTTGCCTGAATTTTCTGGAAAGCCTAAATACAACAACCTTGCGTCCAGGCAAAGTGATACTTTCATTTGTTTGTGGATTTCTGCCTTTACGAGGTTTTTTGTTATAGGCCTCAAATTTTCCAAATCCGCTGATAAGTAGAGCATGGTCCTTTTTAATGGCTTTTTTCATCAGTTCCAAAAGGTGTTCCACTTGAGCCTTGACTTCGGCCCTGTTTCGTTCACTGTGTTCATAAATTTTGTCCACGATGTCAGCTTTGGTTAATGTTTTGCCCATATATTACCTCCGGGGGAAGTTTAAAGTTTGCAATTTAGGGTTAAAGGTTTACCCGGGCACTAGAGTACTTTTGAACGACTCTTATAGGCCAATTTAAACATTGCCTTTTTGACATATTACACAGCTTTAATTTTAATAAAATTAAATTTTAGCTTTGATTTTTTGGGCGTACTGCTCCATCTCCTGGGCGTCTGAGTATTTATGTTGTGGCCAGAGTTTTAGCCCATCATCTTTATAGCGGGGAATAAGGTGCCAGTGAGCATGGTGAACCAGTTGACCAGCAGCTTCATAGTTGTTCATGCCTATATTTAGACCAGAGGCATTCAATGCTGTAAGTAACCCTTTTCCGACTTTTTGCATGGCCAAAATGAGTTCTTGCCCTAAATCTAAAGGTAGTTCAAAAATAGTAGGATAGTGACCTTTGGGGATGATCAGGGCATGCCCTTTGTTGACCGGGGCAATATCTAAAAAGGCCAGTACATGTTCGCTTTCATAGATTTTTTGACAGGGAATTTTTCCTTGGACAATCTGGCAAAAAATACAGTTATTCATATTTCTTACTCCGAGTTATATTTTAAATTTTATTGTGTTGCGTGTTTATTGTACAGTTTAAATATTAAGTTTGCGTATAATGTTCAGAATACAACGTTTAACCTTTATAAAACTTAACACATGTAGTATTGGCAACATATGACTTTTTGTGCATAAAAAGTGGAATTTTTTTTGTCTTAGTAACGACTTTAAAAGACTTTTACCTCAGCTGTATTTTTTTTGCAAGTCTAACACGTTATTTTTTTTGTCTATTTCCATTTATGAAAATTATTAGTTTGAAATTTTATCATCCTGAACCCCAAAAAAAGAAAATGGCTGTTTGGCCAGTTTTTCTTCCCTTTGCCGGGTGCAGTAAAACCAGGTGTGTTTATTGCGCTCAGAATCTGCAAACCGGAGAGTTGGAGCGTCTTGATTTCAAGAGCATTGGAGAAAAAATCGAGAACGAGCTCAATGACCGATTTGTCCAAAAAAAGGAAGCCATTGGCCTTGGGTTTTTTGGCGGGACATTTACTGGCCTGTCCAAAGAGAAAATGATTTATTTTTTGTCATTGACAAAAAAACTAAAGGATAAAGGGATAATTAGCCATATTCGCTGTTCAACCAGGCCGGATATGATCAGCCCGGATATTTTAAGCTTGCTAGGTGACCATGGAGTTGATTTGGTTGAGCTGGGAGTGCAAAGCTTTGATAATCAGGTATTGGAATTAAGCGGTCGGGGCTACTGTCGGGCAGATATAGTTGCGGCCTGCGAAATGATTTCGAGAGCGGGCCTGAGTCTGGGCATTCAACTTTTGCCGGGGCTGCCTGGACATGCACTGAAGAGTTGGTTTGAAGATGTGCGTTTTTCTATAGAGATGCAACCGGAAGTTGTGCGCATCTATCCATGTCTGGTTCTCAAATCCACTCTTTTGGCCAGGTGGTGGGCCAAAGGTCAGTATCAACCGTGGAGCTTACCAGAGACTGTGTCTGCAATAGCTTTAAGCCTCCCGTTTTTTTGGCGGGCTAAAGTGCAGGTTATTCGTCTTGGTTTGACTCCGGAAAAAAGTCTGATGAAAAATATTTTGGCCGGCCCGTGGCATCCGGCTTTGGGGAATATGTGTAGAAGCATCGCTCTCAGACATCTATTATTGTGTGAGTTGGCCAAGATTGGGTCCAAATTAAAACGGATATATGTTCCTAAAAAGTATTTAAGTGAATTTTGGGGTTATAAAGGTATAAATAAAAAGGTTTGGGCCAAACTTGGGATTCAAAAAAGTCAAGTTGAACCTTGGGAAAAGGATTATTTTCAAATTTTTGGTGTAAAAAGGGGATAACTTCACTAAAGGATTTTAGCATTCGGCATGTGCTGGTGTTTTAAAAGGTCGAGTGGTTGGAATGCGAGGGGACCTGAGGAACTGGAATGAAAGAAAGCGAATGGGTGCATTTTCTGCAGTGGGCGCTACCTCGATTGCGCATGCGTTGGGCAGGTTTCCGTAAAGTACGTAAGCAAGTCTGCAAACGGATCCGGCGGCGTATAGAAGAATTGCAATTGGAAGGGGTTATTTCCTACCGGGCCTATCTGGAAAGTCACCCAGAGGAGTGGACAATACTGGAGGTGTTGTGCCGCGTGACGATCACTCGCTTCTACCGCGACAAGAGGACCTTTGCCTTTTTGGAACAGGAGGTCTTGCCTGAGCTTGCCCGGCAAACGCTTGCTCGTGGCGAGGATACTTTACGGATGTGGAGTGCCGGTTGTGCTTCGGGTGAGGAGCCGTATACCCTGGCATTGATGTGGGAGTTGAGCCTCAGGCCGCTTTTCCCCGGACTTACCGTTCGGATTCTGGCTACGGACTTGGATGCAGTGTTGATTGAACGTGCTGCCCAGGCTTGTTATCAGGCCCGCAGCCTGAAAGAACTCCCTGATACATGGCGGGACATCGCCTTTGTTCAAAAAAAAGGGATATATTGTCTACGTCCGGAATACAAGGCCAACGTAAAATTTTTATGCCATGATGTGAGAACGATGGTCCCGGGTGGTCCATTCCACCTGGTCCTGTGTCGCAATTTAGTGTTCACCTATTTTGATACCGGGTTACAGCTTGAGACATGGGAGCGAATATGGGAGAGCATATATCCCGGGGGATGTCTGGTGCTTGGAAGCCATGAATCCCTGCCAGAGGGGGCCCATGGATTCATGCTGTGGTCCAGGATGTTCGGCATTTATATGAAATGTTGGTAAACCATATTTGTAATATTTTGTATAGCATGTAGCCGAACCTTTTTATCAATTAATTTTTATGGGTTATTCTACTCAACTTTCTCGTATGTTTACATCACCTGTTTTCAAATTTAAGAGATAAAGAAATAAGAATTTAGGCGTGACAGACCGTTCAACTTTCTGGTGCATCAAGACACCGTAACTCAGCTTTTGGTC
>NZ_JAGUQP010000003.1 GCF_018704065.1 Desulfovulcanus ferrireducens
GACCAAAAGCTGAGTTACGGTGTCTTGATGCACCAGAAAGTTGAACGGTCTGTCACGCCTAAATTCTTATTTCTTTATCTCTTAAATTTGAAAACAGGTGATGTAAACATACGAGAAAGTTGAGTTTCAATACTTTTGCAGAGCACAATTTCTGAAATTCATTACAAACGGCTTGGTCAACACATCTTGGCGAAGCTTGGGGAATAGATGTGTCCAGGTCTTTGTCAGCTTTGAAGAAAATGTGCTCGTAAATTAACTCCCAAAGAGCATAGAAATGACGCCCTAAGGTTTATCGCGCTCAGGATTTTCATAAAAAACATACATGGTTGCATAATCACTTATCTCAAAATAGACCTTCTTCTCTCCAGGATCCACTTTGAGGTTAAAATTTTTATCTAAATATCCATAGCCGTAGCGATAAGATCTTGGCTTACGATCAGAGGTGCCATAAGCTGTGGACAATTTATCGATTTTAATAAACCTCTTAACCAACTTATCCCCGGCATAAATGTCAAGTACCCCATCAGTCCCTGTCCAGTTTTGAATGGACCTGGACAGCCTGTTCTGGGTTTCCTGAGTACAGCCTATTAACGCTAAAACAAAAATTATAAAAAACAGAGTCTTGACTTTATTTAACATTAAGCTCCTCCTTACATTCTAATTTCTTCTTTCAGACATCAACTTTGAGTCTATCTTCAAGGCCCGGTTCTAGAGGCACAACCATAGTCTTTAAAACCTTATCAACCACTACCTGACCGAGTTCAAATCCTTTTACTTTTCGCACATCTTTAACCAGGGCACAGATTACCTTGGCCTGCCCGGCATCTTTTTGATAACTGAACAAACCAGCCAAAGCAGCAGCTTCCAGGATGCTTTTTTCTGGAACCTCTTGATCTTGATAGTCGCGCTTTAAAATGACGTGCGCCCCAGGCCCACCCTGTGCATGAAACCAAAGGTCAAAAGAACTGGCTCCAAAACTTAAAAGCTTGTGGTTGGCCTCTTTATTCTTTCCTCGCAAAATAATAAAACCTTCAGACGATCGATAAACACAGACTTTTAATTTTTGTAACTTTCTGGATAAAACAATGGGCTTAACTTCTTCTTTCTTCTTTTTTTCTATCTTCTGACCACCAATCTTTTGAACCTCGTCAAGTTCTTGAATCAATTGTCTCCTGCGCTGTTCAATAAATTTAAGCCCCCGCTCTCCTTTGGCTGCCCTGGCAAAAATTCTCTCCATGTTTTCTTTGATGCTCAAACTTGAGTCCAGGCTTAATGATATTCTCTTACCTTCCATATCAATAACAGAAACCTGCTTTTCCTTGGCCCGGGCTTCAAGGCGGTATAAATTGGCCTGAATAAGAAGAGCTTTTTGTTTCTCCGCGACCATATTCTTAAGCCTTTGCTCGTCCTGCTCAAGCTTTTCCAACCTTCTGCGGATTCTTTTTATTTTATTCCGGTTCTCCTTTTGCTTTTCAAAAACCTGATTCACAAGTTCACTTACTCTGGGAAAACCAAAAACGTAGGCAGCTTCTGAAGCTGAACTAAAACTCACAGCAGGAGTATCTTTAAGCCTCCAGCAAAGTACATTTAAATTTTGACCATCCCTGTGATGGAGATAAAATTCGTTCACCTGGCCGGACATGATCCGAGCATATAACTTTTTACTTTCCTCCGGGTCCAGCTGGGCAAGAATTTTTCTAAGAGGCGGAGAGATCTGTGGGTATTCTTTCCAGATATCCTTACGGCTAAAAATTTCCTCTAACGAAGGCCAATAAACATTTTCATCATCACATACCTCTTGAACAAGAGCCAACCCCTGACAAAGATCCAAGAGTAAATACTTAAACGGCCCGGGGGACAGCTCTAAATATAACCTTCTTTTAGTCCAGATATTCTTTACTTTTAAAATACGCCTGTTTTTTAGCTGCTTTCGCAGCCACATGACTTTGGCTGAAGGATTTAATGGATTTTCAGGCTTCTGAGGAGAAAGAAAAAAAAACCCTCCCTTGCGGGAGGATCGTAAAATCAAATAACCACCTCGGCCTAAATCTATACTCCATAGTTCGCGTGCAGGTGAAAAAATTTTTCCAATACGCGATCCAGAAAACTTTTCTTTAAGTTCATCGGCTACAAAACGAAAAAAATTGGCCTCCATTTGTTATACAGACCCCTAATCCCCCAAAAGGGCCTCTTCTTCCTCCTGCCTGCTTTTACATTTTATACATAGAGTTGTTACAGGTCGGGCCTTGAGCCTGGGGATACCGATCTCTTCACCACACTCTTCACAAATACCAAAGCTTCCATCCTCTATACGCTCTAGGGCTTCATTAATCTTACGAATCAATTTACGATCCCTGTCCCTTAAACGCAGAGTAAAGGCTCTATCGGATTCGGCTGTAGCCCTGTCCGCCGGGTCAGCATAGACCTGTACATCCTCAGTCATATCTTCAATGGTATCCTCGCCTTTTTTTTGAATCTCATCGCGCATCTGTTTTAACAAATCACGGAAATATTCAATATCAGCCGGCTTCATATCTTACCCTCCTACTAATTCTTATATTATGGTTGGGCGGATAACTTATAAGGTATAAAAAGTAAAGAGCTGACAAAATCTTTATCTAAAACCTTATCAAATTTGAGGAGATAAAAATACAATTTTTTCTTGACAGCTTAAAAAGCCTTGTATATTAACCTGTTCTGCTTGAGCGGGAGTAACTCAGTGGTAGAGTGCAACCTTGCCAAGGTTGAAGTCGCGGGTTCAAATCCCGTCTCCCGCTCCAGTGCGGACTAAATTAAAAAAACTCATAGAAATAGGCGGCATAGCCAAGTGGTAAGGCAGCGGTCTGCAAAACCGCCATTCTCCGGTTCAAATCCGGATGCCGCCTCCAGAAAAAAATGAGAAGATAAGAAATTGAGAAGTTTGGAGAATATGATTAAAATTGCAACTACGGATTCTCCTAACTATTTGTCATCCCAACTTCTTATCTTCAAAAAATACGCGGGAGTAACTCAGTGGTAGAGTGCAACCTTGCCAAGGTTGAAGTCGCGGGTTCAAATCCCGTCTCCCGCTCCACAGAAGACACCCCGCCTAATGGCGGGTTTTTTTTTGCAGTTCTGTGTTGACCCAGGAGACAAAAAAAATTATGAGCCCAAGCGAAAATAAAATACTTGGAGAGCTTCTTGTCTAAGATTAAATATCCACTAGAAAACTCATTGGAAGAACTTCTTAGAATAGCCAACTCTAAATTCGAAACCTATTTTGAGCCTGTCAAAGTAGGTGAACACACCTTAGAAATCCTTCAAATCGCGGAAATGGACCAGTATATTGACAAGTTGGTCAACGAAGCCAGACCTGGTCAAAAAATAGAACTTCCCTTTTGGGCCAAAATCTGGCCAGCATCTATTCTTCTCAGTTATTTTATCAACTCCATGCAGCCACCAACTACCCAAAAGACACTTTTGGAAATCGGGGCAGGCATTGGATTATGCGGACTTTTTGCGGCATTGAAAGGCTTTGACGTTGTCATTTCAGACTATAGTGATGATGCTTTGTTATTTACTAAGATTAATATATTGAAAAACAACCTGGAACACAAAGCCACAGTGGCCAAAGTTGATTTCACCAAAGACCGCCTAAACCAAAAATTTGACTATATCCTCGGATCGGAAGTCTTGTACCAGGAGGAAAGCTACAGACCGTTGATCAAATTCTTTTCGGCCCATCTAAAAACAACTCCCCACGCCGAAGTAATACTTGCTAAAGATTATCGTAGGGCAGCCAAAAAATTCTTTCGTCTTGCCCCTAAGGACTTTAAAATAGCAGAAAAGACCATAGGATATCGCCAGGAAAGCGAGACCGACTCCCAAGGCGAAGAACGCTTTTTATGCACTATTTATCGGCTGCATCCCAAGTACATTTCCGAAGGTCCAAGGTCTAAGAGCAAAAACTAAGTAACTTTAATAACTCAACCCGACAAACTCAGCCATGAACACAAAAATCATTCTTAAACCTTGCCCTAAAGGTTATTCTAAAGATCTGGACAAAGCTACTCCGCCCGAACATACAGTAGCTAAAGTCAAAGAAGTCCTGGCTAACTGGGGACAAGAAATCCTGGCTGAACTCAAACGCATAGATACCGGACGACTGGGCATCCCTGTATATATGAGCATCTGCGGCCCCAAAGCCCGGGGGGTAATGCCCACGCGCAAACAAATGGGCAAAGGTGCATCTCCTGCTCAGGCCCAAGCCTCCGCTTTAATGGAACTTGTTGAACGCTTTAGCTTTTTTAACTTTGTTCAAGATGAGAAAAGATTTCGCTTCCTAACCTGGTCTGAAGCAGAAAAGTCATTAGGTTCCAAATTATTGCCTGTGCAAGAAATCTTGCACTCTGTCCAGGAACAAATGCCTCCATCTAATGCTAGGCAGATACTCGATCTTGTCCAGTGGAAATTTACCTCAGCCACTGAAATAGATACGGAAAAAGAGTGTTACCTGCCCTTTGATTGGTTTAAAAAATTAAATGAATTTAATGGCTCCTCAGCAGGCAACACAGCGGAAGAATCCATTCTACAAGGAGCGTGCGAATTAATCGAACGCCATACCTGTGCCATAATTGATGAACAGCGTCTCATCAGACCAACTATTGATCCAGACACATTTTCTGATCCTATTTTAAAAGAACTCTATTTAAAATTTAAAAAACAAGGGATTAAAGTCTGGCTCAAAGACTTTTCCCTGGACATGCCAGCCCCAACCGTAGGGGCTGTGGCCTATGACCCGAAAACCTTTCCAGCCTCCAGTGAAATTGTCTTTACCGCGGGCACAGCCACCTCTCCCCACAAGGCTGCTATTAGAGCGTTGACAGAAATAGCTCAACTGGCCGGAGACTTCGAGTCAGGAAGTAATTATGAAGCTTCTGGTCTGTCTAAATTCACCAGCCTGGACCAAATCCACTGGCTTACGCAAGGAGAAAAAATCGCTCTTGATAAACTTCCTAGTTTAGAAGACGACGATATTTATTTAGAACTCAAAAAATTGTGTAACAGACTGGCCTCCTTAGGTTTTCGCCTCTATTCCATTTCAACCTCCCACCCGGAACTCGGCATTGCAACGCATTATAATATAATCCCTGGCTTTCGTTTCAGGGAACGAACCAAAAACGCATCTCTAGGCCTTTTTGTAGGACGAATCATTGCTGAGGAAGAAGAGCCACAACTGGCCCTTAAAAAGTTAGACACCCTGGCAGAAATATATCCGCAAAGCTATTTCATACCCTTTTTTAAGGGACTCGCTTTTTTACGGCTTAATAAACTCGAACTCGCAGCTGATCATTTTGCCAAGTCTGAACCTCTACAACCGGACAACGAAGAAAAAGGGCTAGCTGCATTTTACTACGCTTATACCCTGACCCAGGCAGGTCGATGGTCTGAGGCTTTACCTCACCTTGATCGAGCCATAGCCCTTAGTCCTGATGTAAAAGAATATTATAACCTGCGAGGCGTTGCCCTTTTCAAGCAAAAGGAGTTTGAACAAGCAGCCAAAAACTTTCAGGAAGCCCTAAACCTCGACCAGGGCTCTGCTGTAGACTTAGCCAATCTTGGACTCTGCTACAAATTTTTGGGCCAAAAAGAAAAGGCCATAGAACTCTTGAGTGAAGCTCTAAAACTAGAACCAAACCTTGACTTCGCAAACAAACAGTTAAATGAATTATTAGATTTAAGTTAAAAATTATATATATTTTTTAAAATTTTGTTTCTAATTTTTTTCAATAATTACAGCCTGTTGCTTTTTTTAAAGTCCAAGCAAGTTAAAAAGGCATTGACAAAAATCCTTTCTCCCATTTAAGGAATAAGGAGTTTGCATTGAAAAAATTACATGGCAAAATCCCCGAGGTTGGGATTTAATGGTTACTGACTTTGTCAGTATCTTTTGAGGTTAATTTTTTTTAAATCTATTTTAAGGAGGTAGTCAGTATGGCAGTTGTAGAGTTCAAAGGAAAAAAATTCGAAGTAGATGAAGACGGTTTCCTGCAAAGATTTGAAGACTGGTGTCCAGAATGGGTAGAATATGTAAAGGAAAGCGAAGGTATCAAAGAGATCACCGAAGACCATCAAAAAGTTATCGACTTCTTGCAAGATTACTACAAGAAAAATGGTATCGCTCCTATGGTTCGTATCCTGTCTAAGGTTACAGGTTACAAGCTGAAACAGATCTATGAGCTCTTCCCATCTGGACCTGGTAAGGGAGCCTGTAAAATGGCTGGACTGCCCAAGCCAACTGGTTGTGTATAATTATTTTCTATTAAGAAAAGAAAAAAGCGGGCCTTTGGGTCCGCTTTTTTTATCTAAACTCTTACAACTCCAAAACAAGGAAGGAACAGCATGGATATATCCAAAAAAATTGCTGAAATGAAAAAAGAGCCCCTTTTCACTCAAAATGTGGGCATGATCCTAGTCCATAATGGTGTTGTTCGAGCCTGGTCCAGAAAAGACAAAGCCCAAGTCCAAGCCATAGAGGTAACGCCCGACTTTGAAAAAATCGAAGAGATCAGAAAAGAATTTGAACAAAAACCAGGCATATACAAAATCATCATTGAAGCTAAAAAAGGAACTTTGAAGCCGGGGGATGACCTATTATTTATAATTGTGGCTGGTGATATCCGGGAACATGTCAAGCCCGTATTGGCAGAAGTTTTAGATAAGGTGAAAAAAGAGGCTATTTCTAAAAAAGAAGTTGTCGATTCTCGGTCCACAACTCCTTAATCCTTTCGGCCTCCTCAAACTTACCCCTTTTCAGACAACCAGAGATATAGATGCTGACCTTTTTTTCTAAAACCCTTTTCAGGGCCTCTTTTTTATCCTTACTCATTGGGAAAGTGCGCAACTTTAAAAGGGAGTAAATGCGATAAAGATCCAGCCCTATTATTTTCCTGGACAATTGATCACAATGTCCGCCCCTTCTGATTACCAAGGGATAGGGGACCAGTGCTACAGGAAATTTGAGCTGGGTTCGAAGCCAGAGATCATAATCTTCACATGCGGTAAGCCTCTCATCAAAAAAACCAACTTCCTCCACGACTTTTCTGGAAAAAAGAACGCAAGAGGGACTAATTAAGCATAAATGCAGGGATTTTTCAAAAAACCATCCCCCGGGCTGAGTATGCTTGGACATAGGATTGACTCTTTTGCCCCGCCTAATCCAAATTTCCTGAGTCTGGGAAATGTGAAAACCTCCTTCGAGCATAAACTTAAGCTGCACCGAAAGTTTTTCCGGCAACCAATAATCATCAGAATCAAGTAAGGCTAGAAAGTCCCCTCTTGCCTTTTTAAGACCAAAATTACGCGCAGACGATACACCTTTATTTTCTTGATAAAAGTAATGGAACCTTTTATCTTTAATTTTTTCTAACAAGGCCCTGGTCTGATCATTTGAGCCATCATCCACCACGATCAGCTCCAGTTTTTTCCAGGTCTGATTAAGCACTGAATTTACGGCATCCACAATATACTGGCCACGGTTAAAAGTAGGTATGATCACTGAAATCAACATTTTTTTAACACGTTCAAGGTTCAAAGTTCAACGTTCTACGTTGATTGTCAGAGGTAAGTTTAAAACTTCAACTTTGAACCTTGAACATTGAACGTTGAACCATGAAAATTATCCAGGTTATTAATGTTCGCTGGTTTAATGCCACTGCCTGGTATGGGCTTTACTTAGGCAAACTGCTTCAGACAGCCGGCCATGATGTTTTGGTTCTGACCTTAAAAGATACAGAGCCCTATCATAAGAGCCTCAAGTGGGGGCTTGAAACAAAGTGTATTGATTTAAACACAAAAAATCCGATAAAATTTATTAGCTTATATAACGAGCTAAAAAAACTAATCTTTAAATTTAAACCGGATATTGTCAATTGTCATCGCGGGGAAGCATTTATTCTCTGGGCTTTATTGCAAAGAAGGCTAAAAAACTTTTCGCTGGTTCGCACCAGGGGCGATCAAAGGCTGCCCAAAAAAAATCCTGTCAATATTTGGCTGCATAAGAGTTTGTGTCAGGCTGTAGTTACCACTAACTCATTTATGTTTAACCATTTCAGGCAAGAGTTTAAAATCCCAGCAGACAAACTCTATCTAATACCCGGCGGGGTTGATGAAAAAAAATTCTTTTTTGATGCCACAATCAAAGATAAAATACGCAATGAACTAGAGTTTAGCAACGAGCATTTTGTTGTTGGGCTTCTGGGACGCTTTGACCGGGTCAAAGGGCAAAAAGAGCTGATTCAGGCAGTTGCAAGTTTATACCACAAAAAGAAAATTGAAAACATAAGGCTGCTCTTGATAGGATTTTCTTCTGCACTGCCCGAAAAACAGATCAGAGATTGGCTCAGGGAATATGAGATTGAAAACATCACTCACATCACTGGACGAGCAAAAAACGTCCGTGACTATATTCTGGCATTGGATTTAGGTGTTGTTTCGTCATTGTGGTCCGAAGCAATTGCCAGGGCAGCCCTTGAAATCATGGCCTGCCAGGTTCCTTTAATCAGTACTCGGGTAGGAGTTATGCCCGATTTACTACCATCAGAGGCTCTAGTTCCCCCTGGCGATCCAGAAGAGTTGGCAAGATTAATCTATAAAGCCTTTTTTGATCACAATTTTTATACCCAACTAAAAAAGACAGCACGGAAGACAATGTCTAATCTCACCAGCCAGGATTTCCTGCAGGCAACGCTTGACGTTTATAAGAAAGGGCTAACGGCAACGTCGAACTAAAAAAACTTCGAACTTTAAACTTAAAAATGAAACCAAAAATCGCTCTTCTTTTGCCCAAACTAAGCCTTTACGGAGGAGCAGAGCGCTTCTCTTATAATTTAGCCAGCTATCTTGCCCCTGACTTTGATGTCCATTTTATCTGCGCCAAAAAAGAAACAACTCCGCCCAGAGGAGTAAATGTGACATGTCTCGGCAGGCCTCCTCTGGGAAAGGCCATGAAAATCTTCTGGTATGCCATGCGTGCGGAACTCTTTCTGCGTAAGCAACATTTCGACCTTACCGTGGGTCTTGGAAATACCTTCAGGCAAGATGTATTACGGCTTAGTGGCGGACCAACAAAAATCTTCTGGGAGCTCAGTAAAAAAGCCTATCCAGAGGGATTTTCGAGAAAGTTCAAGATGTTTCGACGCCGCATCTCTCCGGGGAATAGATTCACCCAGGCTATTGAAATGATTCAGTTGCGAAACAGTCAAAATCTAATAGCTGTTTCCCATCTAGTCCGGGACTGGACCATCAAAGCCTATCCTTTTCTTAGTAAAAAAGACTTTCAAATCATTTACAACCAACCTGATTTATCCAGGTTCTCTCCTGCCAAAGACGAAATAAAGCTAAAGCTTCGAGACAAATTTTCCCTGCCAAAAGATAAAATTATCGTTTCCACAGCAGGAACCAACTTTATGCTCAAAGGCGTAGCCCAATTAATCTCATCCCTAAACCTTTTACCAGATAAATTCTATCTCATCGTGGCAGGGAAAAGAAATCCAGCCTATTTTTTACGTTTGGCCAGAAAGCTTAATGTAGTTGAACGAGTCAAGTTTATGGGACAAGTTAAGGACATGATCTCGTTTTACCGTGCAAGCGATATCTTTGTTCTGCCTACTTTTTATGATGCCTGCTCCAATGCTGTTTTAGAGGCCTTGGCGACTGGAATCCCTGTTGTCTCCAGTCAAAATAACGGAAGTAGTATCTTTTTATCACAAGACTTGGTTATTAAAGACCCCACAAATCACATTGATCTGGCCGAAAAAATCCTCCTGGCCAGCAAACAAAAAAGGCTTGCCTTTACCTGGCCAGAGAACATCCGCGCTGGCCTTAGAGAATATAAAAAAACTTTTTTAAATATTCTTGGAGCCTGAAGGGGCTGAGGAAATCAGTGAATAAAAAAATGAGAAGTTAGGGCTATGAGAAAAAAAATCCACTTAAATCCTTTGCGCACCTACCGAGAACTTTATGCTCCGGATAAAAATGAACTTGGATACCAGGTTGTGGTAGAGGAAAGCGATTTATGGATAGTAAGCCAAGTTGATTTAAAAAATGAAACCCTGGACCAAGTGATTAAACTCAGGGCACAGATAAAAGCTTACATTGATCTCCATCCTGAATTCTTGACCAGTCTAAAACCAGTTTCGGTCCCGAAAAGCGCTCCAAGCATAATCCAGAAAATGGCACACGCAGGAAAATTGTTTGATGTCGGCCCCATGGCTGCGGTAGCCGGAGCTATAGCCCATGAGGTTGCCCAAAAATTTCACCCGCTTTCACCCAATCTTTTAGTTGAAAACGGTGGAGACGTGTATATGTATTCCACGAAAGATAGGAAGATTGGTCTCCTGGCCCACCCTGAAGATAATCTATATTTAGGTCTCTTAATCCCCAAGCAAGATTTTCCCTGCGCCTTATGCTCGTCTTCAGCTACCATTGGCCATTCTCTAAGCCTCGGGCAGGGAGACCTGGTAGTTGTCAAGGCCAGAGATGGCGCCATAGCTGATGCTGCAGCTACAGCTTTAAACAATAAATTACAAAACAGAGGTTCGCTGTCCAGGGTTCTAAAGACTGCTAAGGAGTGGAGGGGAAAAGGGGTGTCAGGGGTATTTGCCCAGTTGGATGAACATGTGGGCATATGGGGGGACATGGAGATAATTACACTTTAACCTCCATCCTCCCCCCCGTCTCACGGTTAGCCTACTGCTCAAGCCTTTCTATAATTTTTGCAAGTTGTCTGCCCAAAGGAGTTTGCTTGCTGATTTCGCGCTCCACATTGGCTATACCCTTCAACACCGTAGAGTGACGTCGATTGAATTGCTGTCCGATTTCTTTTAAAGAGTGGTCGGTATACTTGCGGGCAAGATAGAAGGCTGTATTGCGGGCCAAGACACATTGTTTCTTCCTGCTTTTTGAGCTTAAGGCTTCTACAGGCAAATCAAAGGCCCCCGCAACAAACTGTATAATTTTTTTCAAGTCAAAAGTTTGCTCCTCAAGGCCGTAATTTTTGAGTACCTGCCAGGCCAAATCCAAACTGATTCTTTCCTTGAGAAGTTTCGCCTTAAATATCAAGTTCTGCAAACAGCTCTCTAACTGCCGGACATCATTTTGAATCTTTTCTGCCAAAAGCTCGCCTACTTCTTCAGGAATACTTACCTGAAAGCTTCGGGCCTTGTTATGGACAATTTTTACTCTGGTTTCAAAATCCGGTTTTTCAATAACAGCCAAAAAGCCCTGGCACAGCCGAGAAACCAGGTGACCATCAACACCATCCAACTCTCTGGGCAAAAATGTACTGGAAAAAACTACCTTCTTCCCCTGATTTTGCAAGGATTTGATGGTAGATAAAAACTCATTCTGCATCTTTTCCTTGCCCTGAAAAAAATGGATGTCCTCCAGCAGTAAGATATCAATGTTATCTCGGAACCTTGCCTTAAATTGTTCTATCTGTTTAGACTTGATGGCCATAATTAAGTGACAGGCAAATTCTTCCGCGGTCAAATAGGCAATACGCACATTTGACCTGTTACACTCGGAGCTAAGTTCTTTGCCCACGGCTTGGACCAAATGAGTTTTACCAAGCCCGGGACCAGAACAAAGAAAAAGTTGGTCCGAAGAAATAGACTGTGAGCAAAAAGTCTTGGATGCCACAAATGCCAATTCATTACAGGGGCCAACAACAAAATTATCAAAAGAGTAACGGAAGTTTATTGTTGTCTTGGGAACAGAAGTGTGAATAGGTAACCCTAGTTGCTCTTTTACTTTTGCCCGCCCCAGGTTTAGTGGCATTTTTTCAGGAGCCTTTTTGCTGGAACAGATTGAAATTTTGGGCGCAAGCCCCAGAACTTCTTTGGCTGCCTCCAAAATATGTCCCTTTAAGCGCTCTCTAACCCAACTAGCCACAAATTCATTCGGGGCCTCTAAAATGAGCTCCTGTCCCTTAAAATCGGCCTGAAGGGGTTTTATCCATACTTGAAAAATGCCAGGTTTAAGGCATTTTTCAAGAATTTTCAGCATACGTTGCCAAGAATCATTCATAACGGGTGGAAATAAACATTTTGCCCATCTTAAAGCAAGCTCAAAAAAGAAACTTTGGGAGAGTTTAGCCCTAAATTAATCTACAAGACAACATATTAATTTTATTAACCTTTTTTATTCGTTGATTTTATGGGCCTTTTTTCACCCCCTTTAACACCTGTATATAACAGGCTTACACTTGCCCCTCACTCTTCTTTCCACAGTCAACACAAAAATTTTCAACAGGAATAATTTTAATTTTTCTCCGATTTTCTTCAAATTTTAAAAAATATCTTAAATAAGAACAACAAAAGTGTAAAAGTCCATCATGATTCGTAATTCAAATAATGTCATTGATTAAATGTTAAGAGGATAAAGGGAGAAATCAAAAAAATCAGAAGACTTCGGAAGAACGATCATTAAACTTTAGGGTTAATGGCACAGGTCCGGTATTCCCCTGGAAGAAAGGGAGAGACAAGAGAGTAAATTTAAGGCTGAGTTATACTGGATTAAGAAATATAGTTGGAATTTACTCTCATCAACAAACTTAACTGAAAAATAATGTCATTTAATTGACAAGTGTTGCCTGGGTAGTTGCCAAGCGATAGATTTCATGCGGATCTAAAATTAGAACGACATTACCGTCACCCATAATGGTAGCACCCGAGATGCCAGGTAACTCACCCAAATAATGTCCCAGGGATTTAATAACAATTTCTTGTCTTTCTAGTAGGGCATCAACCACCAAACCCAACCGGCGTTCATTGACCGAGATGATGACAATTGGCAAAATTTGACGTTCATCCTTTTCAACAGGCAGCTCTAAAAGTTTGGCCAATTCTACAATACCCAACACTTCTCCACGCAAGGTAATGGCCTTTCTCTTGTTAACCTCACTTAACTTTGCTGCTTCTATCTTGGTTGTCTCTGATACAGCATCCAGAGGAATAGCATAATTATCACCGGCGACCTTAACCATCAGGGCGTCAATGATGGCCAGGGTCAAAGGCAAAGTAATGGTAAACCTAGTCCCTTTCCCAACTTCTGACTGAACAATAATACTTCCTTTTAAACTTTTTATGTTATTTCTGACCACATCCATCCCTACACCGCGACCAGAGATATCCGTAACCTTTTCTGCCGTAGAAAACCCAGGGGCAAAAATAAGATCAATAGCCTGATGATCATCCATATTCTGGGCTTCTTCTTCGCTGATAATCCCCTTTTTAACCCCATTCTCCCGCATTTTTTCCGGATCAATGCCACGACCGTCGTCCTCAACCTCAATGACTACAGAATTTCCTTTATGCGCGGCTCTAAGCCATACTTTGCCGGTTGGAGGCTTACCCAAGCGCCTCCTCTCTTCTTCCGGTTCAAGTCCATGATCAATAGCATTGCGTATAAGATGGACTAGCGGATCGCCGATCAATTCTATCACGCTTTTATCAAGCTCTGTCTCTTCACCTTCTGTAATCAACTCGATTTTTTTTCCGCTTTTACGACTTAAGTCCCTGACCAACCTGGGAAATTTTGCAAAAACAGATTTCACCGGTACCATGCGGACATTCATAATTGTCACTTGCAGATCATCAGAAATCCTTGCCATGGAATACGTAGTTTCAGTGAGTTTTTGAGCCACCTCCGCTGGATCTTTTCCCTCTTCCAATTCTTTGGCCAACATAGTAAAACGATTCCGATTGATAATCAGCTCGCCTATAAGATTCATCAAATGGTCTAACTTAGAGTGATCAACCCTGATGGTTGAGGAGATGGCCGGACTCGTTTTTGGTTTGGATGTTGGACTGGCTTTTCCTGAAACCTGTGTTTTGACTTTACTCTTTTTGAGCTCTGTTTTCTCCTGAACCCGCTCACCAGGCTCAGCAGCAATTTTTTCCTCTTTCTTCTCATCAGCCCTGTAATCTTCTGCCTCAACCTTTCCCTTTTTCTCCTTTTTATTGAGGCCAGCCTTTAGTTTATCCAGCTCTTTCTGAAGCATATCCTTAAGGATATCTATTTCCTGACGCAGGAGATCGAGCATGAGAGAAAAATCCATATCTGAATTTCGGCCCTGATCAACCAAGTCAGCGGTACGCTGGGCATACTTTTTTATTTCCTCAAGGCCCATATAGCCAGTGGAATTTTGGATGGTCACAAAAGATCGGTAAAGGGCGTCTATAAAATCCTTTTGGGTCGGATCTTGAGTCAGCTTATTTAAGGCTAAATCAATATTTTCAAATTGCTGTTTTACTGTGTGCTCGAAAATAAGCACATCTTCAGGATCTATTTCATTTAGTTCATATTCATCTTCGTCATTTTCTTCATTTTGGAGTTCTTCCTTAAGATCAGCAGAATCTTCGGACTCGTTTTCTTTAGCCACTGTATCTTGGTCATTAATTATACCCTCTAGTTTTGAAAGTAGATGCGAAATATCTTGAGGCTTTACCAGCCCTTTTTCTTTATCAATATTTCCAACCAGTTCCTCCATCATATCTACAGTTGACAAAAGCAGATCAACTAACTCCCTGCTAATCTCTATTTCGTTATTCCGTGCTTTGTTCAGCAAAGTCTCTGCTGCGTGGGTCAAAGCATTTAACTCTCTATAGCCAATAATGCCACTATTGCCCTTTATATTATGAAAATATCTAAAAATATCATCTAACAACTCCTTTTCATCCGGTCTCTTTTCCAACTCCAGCAATGAAGAATTTATATTCTCAATAAGCTCCTTAGCTTCATCTAAAAAATCTACCAAGTGTTCTTCACTTGCCAGAGTTAAAGCATAAAAATCTTTTGTTTCTTCATCGGAATTACTCTCAACATCATTTCCTTCATCGGCATCGTTCTTACTTTTAACATCATTTCCAGAGTTAATCTCTCTCCCCTCCAACAAATGTTCAATGTGCTCAATGATCGGTGCTGTATCTACATCTCCTTCATTGCCATACGCTTCCAAATTATCAATCATCTCCCGCAGAGCATCTGTAGCTTCTAAAATCACATCCATAACCGTAGGGGTAAGCTTCATTTTGCCTTTACGCAACTCGTCTAATATATTTTCTCCCTTGTGGGCCAAGGCATTAATCTCTTTTAACCCCAGGAAGCCAGAAGCACCTTTCAAAGAGTGCATAGGCCGGAATATCTCATCTATAAGAGACAAATTTTCCGGATCCTTTTCCAACTCCAACAGCTTTGGTTCAATAGTTTCCAAATGTTCCCTGGCCTCAACTACAAAATCAGCAAATATTTCCGGATCAAAAAAATCCTGACTCATTCACATACTCTCCGCTTAAAATTAAAGACGAATGCTTTTAAAGGTAATCAAAAATTATGCCAACGAATCCAATAAACTAGTTCATATATAATAAAATCTACTAAACTCGAATAATTTTCATAAAAAATTACATGCTATATTTACTCCTATGAAAAAAACTAAACCATATTCCTAGCCCAAAAGCATTTTTACGTTACGTACCAACTTTTCAGGTTGTGCGGGTTTGACCATGTACAAGTTTGCTCCCAAGCTCAGTCCTTCCTGAATGTCTTTTTCCTGTCCTTCGGTTGAAAGAACAATAATAGGCAAATCACGATAAGCTTCTTGTTCTCGAATGTTTTTTATGAAAGTAAAACCATCCATTTTAGGCATATTGATATCTGAAATAACGAGATCGATATCCGGGTTTGAGTACAGTTTCTCCAAGCCGTCCAGTCCGTCTTCAGCGGTAGTTACGCGGAGACCTTCCTTTTTCATGATAAAAGCAACTAAATTTCGCACTGTCTTAGAATCATCAACAACCAGTACATGCTTTTTGGACATACTACCCCCCTTAATTAATCAATTAACTGTCCAACCAAACGATCTATAGACAAAATCGCAATAAGCTTTTCTTTACCTTTTATCAGTCCGGAAATAAATTCGCCACTGATTCCTAGATTTACTTCCAAGCCCCATTCAATATCTTGTTGGGCAACGCGATACATGGTGGCAATGGTGTCCACTAAAATTCCCAACTGTAATCCTCGATGTTTGCAAACCACAATAAATCTTTTCTCGTCAGCATCATGAACAATATTTAACAACCTATTAAGTCTGACAATCGGTGTAACTCGTCCCCTTAAATTAATTATGCCAGCAAGATAGTCAGGAGTTCCTGGCAACTTTGTAGGCGAAACATAACGAACAACCTCGGATACAATTTCAACTGGCAAGGCATATTCTTGTTCATTTAAGAAAAAACTAACCAATTGTACGTCGACACTTTTTTTCAGTGACTGCTCAACATCTATTTTCGCATCCGTCAATCGTACCTGGTGTTTGGTACCTTTCAAGTTCTTTTCTTGAGGCAATTCTCGGAGCACTCCACTATCTTGGGACTCAAGAGCCACTTCCTCCTTTAATTCATTAAGTATTTTTTGATCGGCATGACCCAAATACTTTTGTAAAAATTGTTTTTCTTCAGGACTAAATTCCTGTAGTCCGCTCTTTTCCAATGAGTCAAAATCCTGTTCTTGAAAATATTCTTCTGGTGTTTTCATGTTTTGGTACTCTCAAAGCTTAAAATTCAAGAGCTAAAAATGGTATTCTTTGCACGTCTCTACTTCATGCCTTAATAATCTCTAGAGCAAGCTGCATATATTCTAAAGCACCCCTAGATTTCGGAGCATAGTCCAAAATGACCTTTCCTTTAGCACTAGCTTCTCTAAACTTCGTATCTGTATTAATTACCGTTGAAAACATCCTCGCACCCATCTTTTGACGCAAAAGTTTTAAAACCCGCCTGCAAGCCCTTGCCCGGCGATCATACATGGTGGCCAAGGTACGATAATGGATAGGTCTTTTTAGAACTCTATTTAAAAGACGCATCGTATCAAAAATAAGCTTAAGACCGTGCAAAGCCAAAAAATCTGTTTGAATGGGAATAATGACTTGGTCCGCTGCCACCAGCGCATTGACCAAAAGCACTCCCATTTGTGGCGGACAATCTATAAGGATATAATCATAATCGGTACTAATCTTCTTTATCCAATTAGTTAAAATCAAACCTTTACCCGGAACATCTTTTAGATCCGACTCTAGATCTGAAAGTTGGATATGGCTGGGTACAAAATCAAAAGACTTTTGTTTGTAAATAACTCGTCTAACTTCACCCCCCTTAAAAATATCCAATGCAGACCAAGTAAATGTTCCAGGGAAAAACGATAGATGAATAGTGGCACAAGCATGGGGGTCCAGGTCCATAACCAGTACTCTTTTACCCAGCCGAGCCAAGGCAGCTCCTAAGCTCAAAGTGGTCGTGGTTTTACCCACCCCACCTTTCTGGTTAGCAATAGACAGCACCTGAGTAGACATTGGCTCATATTCTCACGCCAAAAGCGGAATAGCTCATAGCTTTAAATAGTTCCCTCAGGTTAAGAAGTTTTCAGATCCAGGCAGAATACCAACTTAATCCATTTAAGTTGTTAGAGTAAATGCTTAATCATATTATGCAGCGCCCGCCAATCATCATCATAAATATCAATAAATTTTAAGCCCAATTCATACTTGGTAAGCGGCAAAACTTCTTTGACCCAGCCCACTTCAGCCACAGCCTTTAAGTATTGCCCCACATCGCTTTCAAAAACTTTAAAAAAGCTGGGATGAAATTTATTCAAACGAGGAATAAAAATTTTCACTTGTACCTTTTGTCCGGGAGAAAACTTTTGGGGAGATCTAATGCGTAAGCCTCCTGCACTAATATCCACACTTTCAAGACGATACCATTTCTGCCGGCTTAAAGGAAAGACAAGCTCACATATTTCTACTTTATAATTTTTGGGCAACCGAACAAACTTACGCCGATCGTTTTGAACAGACATCTTATCCCTCTTTTTTGTACACAATAGCCCCTGGGTAATGAATTGGCTTAAAGGCTCTAGATATATTGTGCAGCGACTCAGAGTGCCCGATGAATAAATAACCTCCGGGCAGCAAATTGTCATAAAAAGAAGCAATGACATTTTTCTTCATTTCATCATCAAAATAAATAATAACATTACGACAAAAAATAATATGCGATCGCTCAACCCGTTTAACCTGAAATCTATCACTTAAATTAAGCTGTCCAAAAGAAACAAGCTTCTTAACCTCGGGCTTAACCCTGTACTTCCCATTTCCTTCATCAATAAAGTATTTGGCAATTATTTCTTTTGGAGTTGTACGCAAGGAGTACTGACTATAAACACCTCTTCTGGCACTCCTTAGGACTCCTTCAGATAGATCATTGGCAGTAATCTTAATCTGCCAAGAATTTATCTCCAACTTTAGAACCTCATGTAAAATCATAGAAATAGTGTACGGCTCTTCACCAGTAGAACAACCGGCAGACCAGATATGCAACTTCTTTTGACCCTTGGCCCTTTGCTTGTCCAAAACTTCCTTTAGGATTATGTCCTGAAATACTTTAAGCTGGGGAGGGTTACGATAGAAGCTGGTTTCATTCGTGGTTATAACCTCAAAAAGACGATTCAACTCCTGCTTGCGTCCTGGATCATACTTTAAAAAATAATAATATTCACCAAAACTCTTTAAGTTTAGTTCTTTTAACCGATTGATTAGTCTATTTTCTAATAGGTATTTTCGATTGTCGTTTATATAAATTCCACTCTGCTCGTAAATAAAATCGCGAAGTTGGAAAAATTCCTTATCGGTAATTTTTAAATCATTTCTTAAAGTAATTGTCTTGGAAAATAATGAAGCCATTTTATTATTCCTTTTCCATAGCTTCTTGGATCTTATCTAAGGCCATTTCTGCTGCGTTCAGAACTTCTTCATTGTCACTATCCAAAACATCGATTAAAGCTCGAAAAGCAGCTCGCCCCCCAATTTCGCCCAGGGCCTCAATGGCTTTAATCCTAACCAACTCACTTGGACTTTGAAGCAAATTAATAATCGGGGGCAAAGCTTCCTTCACCTTTCTTAGTCCCAAGGCCTCCAGCGCCCTGACCTTTACCCAGTCATCCTCATCCTCTAAAGCCTCAAGTAAATAAGGTATACTTTCTTTATGCGAACATTTACCCATTAACTCCACTAAAGTCAGACGTACTTCTCTGTTTTCGTCATAGAGCTTGTCCGATATTATTTCCAAAACCCCATTACGCTCCTCACACACACTGGCAATGGCTTCCAAGGCAATTTTGCGTACATCAGGAACCTCGTCCTCCAAAGCCTGCTTCAACTCTTCTAAACACTCCCTGGCCCCTAATTTACCAAAACCATACACAGCCATTAACCGGTACATTGGATCTGGACTAGAAAACATCTGTTTAAATTTTGCCAGCACCTTTTCTCCGCCAATGCCCAGAATCGCATCCAGAGCTGCTTCTTTAACATCATCCCACGGATGGTCTAAAAATTCGAACAGTTTGTCCACGACCTGTTCATCTCGTAATTTTTGGCCTAAAAACTTCAAAGCACACTTAATCACGTCGCCGTCGGTATGCTTTTCAAGGACATGAACAAAAAA
Organism: Desulfovulcanus ferrireducens; assembly: GCF_018704065.1. Taxonomy (NCBI): domain Bacteria; kingdom Pseudomonadati; phylum Thermodesulfobacteriota; class Desulfovibrionia; order Desulfovibrionales; family Desulfonauticaceae; genus Desulfovulcanus; species Desulfovulcanus ferrireducens. The sequence goes on from NZ_JAGUQP010000003.1 coordinate 19,545, forward strand.
GTCACGGGCTTCATGGCCGGCAATATTCATAAGAACAAGACTCAACTCCCTTTGTATATCCCTGTGCTTCTCCCAAAAAATATCCATGAGTAACCTGGCTGCCTCTTTACCGCCTATTCGGCCCAAAACCTTGATACAAATTATGACCTGGGGATCATGATCGGATTTAAGGCCCGAAACTAATTCTTCATTTATTCCAATACCCTCCAAAGCAGCGATAATTTTCATCAACCGTTCGTGATCCTTATCAGGATCTAACTTGGCAGCCAGAGCCAAAATTTTTTTCGTTGCCCGTTTGTCGCCGACAAAACTCAAGCCTGAAATAGCAGCGTCCTGGATTTCCTCCTCATCATCATCTAAAGCCACTAAGAGATACTCATTGAACTTTTCTCGTTCAGCCTCAGAAAGAAAGGTCAATGACTTACCACCCAAAATATTGACTAAGGCTTTTATTATTTTATTCCGCAAAGCTGTTGACGAGGAATCAAGCTTTTTTAAAAGCAGAGGAACAGATTTAATGTTGCCCATCTCGCCTAAAGCATCAACTATCATTGACCCGACTAGTTCCGAGCTCTTGTCCAAGGCCCCGATCAAAGCCTTAATAGAAGAATCATCCCTAATCTTTAACAAAGCCTCAATAACGGCGAATTGTACCCATTCATCGTCTTCTTCCAGAGCCTGGTGTAAACATGGTGCAGCCTCTTTTATTTTCAAATTACCCAAACTTACAGCGGCCTGATAACGGACATTGATTTCTGGATCTCTTAATAAAGCCTCGCACAGTGGAAGCACAACCAAATGCGAGTTACTTGTACCCAGGATGTCTGCGGCAAAAATTCTGACATCCGGATCAGGATCTTTAAGGAGATTAATCAAGCTCTCCAAATCCTCATGTCCTATATGGCGTAATATATCCATGGCCAGGTTTCTGATAGAAGCGCTATCGCTTCTCAGCAGAGGGATCAGACCGTTAACTGCTCTTCTCCCGCCTATTTTGCGCAACGCCAGTTCGGCAGCTTCTTGCACACCAACATTGTCACTTTGCAACAAAGTTATTAGTAAAGGTACAGCTTCTTGACAGTTTAAGTCTCTGGCAGCAAAAGCACCTTCTCTTTGTTCATCGCAACTTTTACTCCGCAATAAATCCAAAACCTTATCCTTTGTCATTTGCTGGGACATAACCAACTCCCACACGATACCCTTAACTTAGGGAATTTTGAATTATTTTAACTTACTATTTAACAATAAACTTAGCCAAAATTATCATTTTTTGTCTAGATATAAACTAATACAAATCTTAATAAACTAAAAAACTCTATAATCTTATCCAAATAACAACTCACTCATATAAAAATGATATTATTGTCTGCGGCATTTCCTCTACGTCAACAACAGCATCAGCCAAATTTCCTTCTACAATAGCTTTGGGCATACCATAGACTACACAAGACTCTTCGCTCTGGGCAATCGCTTTCCCACCTTTCTTCTTCAGTTCCTTTATACCTAAAAAACCATCGTTACCCATGCCTGTCAAAATCACTCCCAGCCCCCTTTTTCCCACACCAGTGGCAACAGAGGCTATGAGTACATCAGCCGAGGGTTTATACAACACATGACGAGGCTCAGAGTCTACTAACACATCAATACGGCTCACCTTCTGATCTATTTTCATATGCTGACCACCTGGGGCAACAAAGACATGGCCGGGCTTAACCACATCCCCATTCTCTGCCTCTTTAACCTTAAGCTTACAGGATTCATTCAAACGCTTGGCAAAGGGTCCGGTAAAAGCCTTTGGCATATGTTGAGCGATTAAAATACAGGCTGGAAAATCCGCTGGAAGTTCTGATAGTACCTTTTGAACCACCGGAGGCCCACCAGTAGACACTCCAATAGCTACTATATCTCTGATAAGACTCCCTTTTGGAGTAGCTATTTTTTTCTGTTTTTTGGTAGTGTCAGAAACCTTCTTCTTAACACGCCTGATAACCTTAAGTTTATTTTTTCTCTTGGCTACAGATTTAACCTTGGCTCTTAGTTCGTGCTCGATCTTGACGATTTCTAAACTGACCATGGATAATTGCTTAGGTATAAAGTCAACGGCTCCATATTCCATAGCCTTCAAGGTCGCCTCTGCCCCTTCAGTAGTTAAAGAACTGACCATGATCACCGGCCTGGGCATTTCCATCATGATGTGCTTTAAAGCTGTTAACCCATCCATTTTGGGCATCTCAATATCCATGGTCACTACATCAGGGTCGTATTTGCGCACCATTTCCAAACCTTCCTCCCCATCACGAGCAACAGCCACTACTTCAATCTGAGGATCCTTTTTCAACATTGTGCTTATGGCTTTACGCATGAACGCAGAGTCATCAACGACCACAACTTTTATCATCCTTTCACTCCTACTCATCTTACGAATTGGTTATGAGCTATGCAAAACTTCTTTTAATCTCGAAATCAAAGCTCCACTTTTTAACCCGTCCATACCCGCCTTTCTGACTAATTTGAGCCATTTTTCAACTAATTCTTCGTCCCATTGTCTGCCCGCGCCCTCTTCTAAAATTTTCTCTACCTCAGGCAAAGGTAAAGCTTTACGGTATGCTCGATCAGAAGTCATGGCTTCAAAAGCATCCACTACAGAAATAAGTTTGCCCAAAAAAGGTAGTTCCTCTCCTTTGAGTCCATCTGGATAGCCAAGACCATCAATACGTTCATGATGATGATATACAAGAGGGAATATATCTTTTAGAGTCCACACCTGAGATAAAATTTCTCTACCAATTAGCGGATGCTCTTTCATAATAGCAAACTCTTCCTCTGTCAGACGCCCTGGTTTGTTTAAAATATGGTCTGGTATACCTATCTTGCCAATATCATGAAGCACCCCTGCAGTATATAATTTTTCCAATTCAGAACTAGATAATCCCAAATTCGAGCCCAGTACCAAAGCATAGGAAGCTACATTTTCAGAATGTCCTTTGGTATAATAATCTTTTGCCTCCACTGCCTTGGCATAGGAACGGATTATATCCATATTCATATCACGCAACTTAGTATACATTTTCGCATTTTGAAAAGAATTCGCAGCATGTGAAGCAAAAATAGATAAAAGTTGAACATCCCTAGGAGTAAACAATTCTCTATCCTTCTCCCGAATCAAAGCTACCACACCTACTTTTTGCATCTGACTCATCAACGGAACAATTATTAATGAATAGGGAAAATTATCAAAACCCTTTTCTTGAAAAGTATATCTGTCAATTAATTGCGAACGACCACCATCCAATACATCTTGAGATTTTTGTTGGACAAAAGAAAATATTTTTGTGTTAATACGAAAAATTTTTCCTCTAACTACAGATTTAACTAATTTTTTACTCTCATTAACTAGAAAAAGTACTACACTGTCAGGACGAAAATTTTTCTGAATATGACTAACAAATTCATACACCAATGACTTTAAATCCAAGTGACTATTCAAGGCATTACTAAGATTGAGCACACGCACAACACTGCTCAATCTTTTTCTCTCCAACCTCTGTCTTCTAGCTTTAATGCTTTTATTTACCTTAACTAAAAGATGATTTATATTGAATGGTTTGGGCAAATAATCGGCTGCGCCCATTTTCATACACTCAACAGCAGTCTCAATAGTCCCAAAGCCGGTCATAACCACAAAGTCTACATCTATTTTTTTCTCTTTAACCGCTTTAAGTAACTCCAGCCCGTTCATTTTAGGCATTTTCAGATCAGAAATAACAAGATCTATATCCTGCTCTTTGGATAAAATCTGTAGAGCATCTTGACCATCTGTTGCCTGCAAAACCTCATAACCTTCATCCTGTAAGACATCTTTACAGATATCCCTCAGGCTTTCTTCGTCATCAACAACCAAAACCTTAAAAATCTTCTTATTCATAGACGACTATATTTCTTAATATTTTAATTTGTTAACTAAACAGCAAACGACAACTTGCTTTTTAAACCATCCTATTATAGTATTATAAAAGTAACGGGATGTGGCTCAGTTTGGCTAGAGCGCAGCGTTCGGGACGCTGAGATCCGGGGTTCGAATCCCCGCATCCCGACCATTTTAGAGCCTAGATTTGGGGGTTGATAACTCCTAACCCCCAAATTCCAAATACCCGCTCCCCAAATCCTACTTTCTGCCAATGCAAAAATAAGCAAATCCTTTTTCAGCCAAAAGCTCTGGTAAATACAAATTTCGTCCGTCAAAAATTATCGGCGCGGATAACTCTTTTTTAATTATTAAAAAATCAGGATTTCTAAACTGGTTCCATTCGGTAACAACAGCCAAGGCATTGGCCCCTTTTAAGGCAGCATATTGCTCATCCACTATCTCCACTAACTCATTGTCCTTAAGTATCTTTCTAGCGTTCTCACCTGCCACGGGATCAAAGGCCCGGATACGCATTCCCCTGGAGGTCAACTCTTCAATGATTTCCAAGGATGGAGCTTCCCGCATGTCATCCGTGTTGGCCTTAAAAGCTAATCCCCATAAGGCCAGAACCTTCCCTTCAACCCCACCTTGAGGATCAAAATAATCTATGATTTTCCGGGCCAACACCCTCTTCTGTCTTTTATTTACACCGTCCACTGCTTCTAAAAGTTTGGGTTGGTACCCACTTTCATTGGCAGTTTGAATCAATGCCTTGACGTCCTTGGGAAAACACGAACCACCATAACCAACACCTGGATAAATAAAATGATACCCAATACGGTGATCCGAGCCTATGCCTACGCGCACATCACGCACATCAGCGCCGACGCGCTCACAAATATTAGCTATTTCATTGATAAAAGAAATCTTTGTGGCCAGCATGCAATTGGCTGCATATTTAGTCATCTCAGCACTTCGCACAGACATAACAATCAATTTATCCCTGGTACGCGCAAAAGGAGCATACAAAGCCTTTAGAAGCTCTGCAGTGCGTATATTATCAGTCCCTACGATCACCCGGTCCGGCTTCATAAAATCATTAACAGCATCGCCTTCTTTTAAAAATTCCGGATTGGAAACAACATCAAACTCCAGGTCCATATTTCTTCTGTCCAGTTCTTCCTGAATTATGGACCGTACCTTATCGGCAGTACCCACAGGCACTGTAGATTTGTCCACGACTATTTTATAATCTTCCATATGTTGGCCTATATCTTTGGCCACCTGGAACACATAAGATAAGTCAGCACGGCCATCCTCTTTGGGTGGAGTGCCTACACAGATAAAAACAAAAAGAGAGTTTTTAAGCCCCTCTCTTATGTCTGTGGTAAAAAAAAGCCTGCCCTCAGCGTAGTTTCTCTTGACCAGCTCCTCTAAACCTGGCTCATAGATATGCACTTGTCCGTTTTGTAGTCTTTCGACCACTTGCGGATTTATATCCACACAATAGACTTTATTCCCCATTTCGGCAAAACAGGCAGCAGAAACAAGTCCTACATATCCTGTGCCCACGATACATATATCCATGTAACTTCCTCCTCCAAACAGTTGAAAATTAGCTTTCATGAAACGAATACCGTCGGTGACAGGGAAAACTACCTCTTTTTACCATGTACCTGAGTTAATTCCTCTCAACTTAACCCGTTCACTACAAAAAAATCATGCTCCAAGCGCTTTTTTGCAAGTAACCAGAAGTTAAAGATTTTAAAAGCTGAAATCATTTTTACCAATCATTTTAGTATGTCACGAGCATGTTCAGTTTTTTTATCTAGGCAGTTTATCCTGTTAGTCAGACTAGAATTTAGAAAAAAATTAATATAATTGAGTACAAATAACAAGTATTCAGTTAACAAATGAAATCTGATAAAAAGGAGTGCCAGATGACCATTCTAATCAAAAACATCCTTCTCGATGATAAACAGGTAGATATCTATATTCGACAGAACCGTTTTGAAAAAATTGGGACAAATTTGAATGAGCAGGCTGATGTGCTTATAGATGGACAGGATAAAGCCATCTTACCCTCGTTTATCAATAGCCATACCCATGCAGCTATGACTCTTCTAAGGGGGTATGCTGACGATTTGGAACTCCATACCTGGCTTACAAAGTATATCTGGCCTTTTGAACAAAACCTCACCCAGGAAGATGTGTATTTGGGAACCAAATTGGCCTGTTTGGAGATGATTAAGTCCGGAACCACTTTTTTCAGTGACATGTATTGGTATATGCCCGGTACATTACAGGCTGTTGAGGATATGGGTCTACGCGCCGCCCTTTCTTCTGTTTTCATTGATTTTAATGATCCCAAAAAGGCAAAAAAATTCAGGAAACGAACCAGGGAGTTTTTTGCTGAGCATACGGATACGGAAAGAATAATTTTCACTCTAGGTCCGCATGCCATTTATACTGTATCCAAAGAATCGTTGATCTGGCTCAAAGAATTTGCCCAGGAAAAAAATCTTCTTATTCATATACACATTGCTGAGACCAAAAAAGAGGTAGATGATTGCCTTAATGAACATGGTCTGACACCGGTGCGTTACTTAGAAAAAATTGGTTTTCTAGGCCCGAATATCATTTCCTGCCACAATATCTGGGTTGACGAGGAGGAGATGGATATTCTGGCAAAGCATGAGGTAAAAATCGTCCATAATCCGGTATCAAATATGAAGCTTTGTTCCGGCATTTTCCCTTACGCGAAGCTAAAAGAGCGTGATTTATGTATCGGCCTGGGTACCGACGGTTGCGCGTCCAATAATAACCTGGACATGCTTGAAGAGATGAAGGTGGCCACACTTTTGGCCAAAATATCCTCCAATGATCCAACGAATTTTACAGCTAAAGAGGCCTTTGACTGCGCCACTATTAACGGAGCCAAAATCTTTGGCCTGGATATCGGAGAAATTGCTCCAGGCAAACTAGCTGACTGTATTCTGGTTGATTTAAATCACCCGCAGCTTGTTCCCAACCATAACCTGATTTCGAACATGGTCTACGCTGCAAGTGGCGAGTGTGTACACACCACCATTTGCAATGGTCAAATTTTGATGCATGACAGGCAGGTGCCCGGCGAGAAAGAATTGATTGCAGAAGTCAAGGATAGAATCAGTAAAAAGTTAAGAAAATAGAAAGATGAGGTATTAAAAGACAAAATGAGCAGCCCCTGAGGCTAGGATATACCTTGCCATGAGGCTCGCTACTAAAATTTACTTTTGCACGCGTATTCGCTAAGCCTCGTGGCCTTTTGAGCTCGAGGTCAAAAGACACTGCTAAGTTGAGGACAAAATTAAAATGCTTATTATTTACACAGGTCAAGGCAAAGGAAAAACTTCTGCTGCAACGGGGCAGGCCATAAGAGCCTTGGGACAAGGCCTTGTTGTCGTTTTTGGCCAGTTTCTTAAACGAGATGGCCAAGCCGGGGAACAGAAGATACTAGGAAACCTTTTGGGGCAAAACTTTTGGGCTTCTGGTATCGGTTTCTTTCGCCAGGAAACCGAAAGGAAAAAACACCAAAAAAAGGTTCTGGAACTTCTACAATGGGCAGAGCAAAAAGTAGATTCTGGCATAGATATGCTCATTTTGGATGAGGCTATCTATGTTTTAAATATGAATCTACTGCAAAGACAAGATATAGAGAATCTTATCACCCATTGTAGAGAACATGATGTGCATTTAGTTCTTACAGGCAGAGGGGCCCCTGAATGGTTGATTGAGCAGGCTGACCTGGTTTCAGAAATAAGGGAAGTTAAGCACCCGTATCGAACAGGAATCAAAGCCCAAAAGGGAATTGAATTTTGAGTTTGTTGTGTTTATCCCGCCTTTGGCGGGATAACAAAAGCTATTCCCACCGTCCCGCAATCTCATGCCCACAAAACTCGCATTTACCTTCCTTTAAGTGCTGATCGGTTATTTGAAATCCCATTCTGGTGATAATTTTCTTACTACAGGCCGGACAGTAGGTATTTTCACCACTATGCCCGGGTACATTTCCGGTATAGACATAGTCCAGGCCTGTCTCCTTACCGATTGTATAAGCCCGCTCCAGGGTGGAGATAGGTGTTGAAGGTCTGTCGGTCATTTTATAGGCCGGATAAAATTTAGAAATATGCCAGGGCGTGTCTTGACTAAGATTGTGGTAGATAAATGAGGCTATCTTCTTTAGTTCATCATCCGAATCATTGAGGCCAGGGATAATAAGGGTGGTTACTTCCAGCCACCAACCCATTTTTTTTATCCTTTCCAAGTTTTTGAGCACTGGCTTTAGCTTGGCGCCGCAATAGTTCTGATAAAATTTTTCAGTAAATGCCTTGAGATCAATGTTGACCGCATCAATATAGGGTTCAAGTTCTTCCAGACACTCGGGACTTTGAAAACCATTGCTGACCAGAATGTTTTTGATCCCTTCTTTCTGGGCCAGACGAGCAGTTTCCATAACCAGCTCAATAAAAATAGTCGGCTCAGAATAAGTATAGGAAATACTGGCAGCTCCATATTTTTGAGCAAGAAGAACAATTTCCTTGGCGGAAAGCACCTCACCCTGCACGGGTTTGTTTGGCTTGGGGCCTTGGGAGAGAGAATAGTTTTGACAAAAAGTGCAGGAAAAATTGCACCCCATGGTGCCAATGGAAAAACTTTTAGTACCAGGATAAAAATGATACAGGGGCTTTTTTTCAATCGGGTCAAGATTCATAGCAGCTACACGATCTTTGACCAAGGTCATTAGCTGGCCATTATCATTATAGCGTACCCCGCACTTCCCCCTTTCTCCAGGTTTAATCAGGCAAAAATGACTGCATAAACGACATTGAACGATATCTTCTTTATACGGTTTCCATAAAATGGCCTGTTGCATAAGCAACCTCCTGAAAATAGACATTGGTTAAAGATTTTAGTTTCAATAAAAAATTTTTATCAATGGAGCCACAAAGTTTATGGCAGGATTACTCAACTTTCTGACATGATTAACATCCTCAAATTACTACACAATTGAAGAGTGCATTTTCTGAAATGCATTACAAACGGCTTGGGTAACACATCTTGGCGAAGATTGCGGAAGCGCTGTGCATAGGGAGGTTGTTCCATCGAACTTTCGAAACCCATCATAACAACAGAAAAGGCATTAAGTAACATTTTATTGACTAACCCCATTATGCACAGCCCGCAAGCAAGCCTTAGATGTGTCCAAGTCTTTGTCAGCATTGAAGAAAATGTGCTCGTAAATTAACTCCGAAAGTTGAGGCAAGATTATTTAACTAAGGTACCGTTTAAATTGACGTGGATATTAATTTCCGGACTGATAATAACTTGCTCAAAGTCGCAAGTGTTTTCCTGGTCTTGCTCCATGGGTGAAACTTCTATAATAAAGTCACCTGTCCCAGACTCTTTACCAATGAAGATTCCTGTTTGATTTTTTGTGCCGATAAAAATATCCTGTCTTTCTCTCGAAAGGACAGGACTGGCCGCAACCAAAAGGAATGGTAAGGTAAGGATAATTTTTTTGAGCCCCATAATTTTACCTTGAATTTAGTCAAATAGACAAGTATTGTTTTTTAATTAAGCATGAACATAATAATTGTACAGGGATTTTTTTTAAAATACTCAAACTTAAATTAAGATATCTCAACTTTACGAGTTATCTAACACCCTACAATTTCTATCCTTTTGGAGATCGCATTTTCTGAAAATCATTGCAAAGGACTTGGTAACAGAATCTGTGCCCAAACCCTATTTTAACCGCTGATTGAAAGTCCTGGTTTCTGAAAAGCATTACAAACGACTTGGGTAACCCAATCTTGGTAGAAGCTTGCGGGAAAGCTGCGCATGGGAAGACTACCCCACAAATTTTTCGAACTACATCATGAATGCAGAAAATGTTTTGAATAACATTTAACTAAAAACTCTCTTTATGCACAGCCCTTAAGTAAACCTTATATGTGTCCAACTCTTTGTTAACATTGAAGAAAAAGTACTCTCCATTTAACTCGTAAAGTTGAATTAAGATTGTCAATAAATTTTATATATTAAGGAGAAAAGATGAACAACAGAGATCGGGCTTATAAAGAAGCAGGGGTTGATATTCAGGCCGGAAATCGGCTTGTCCAAAGTATTAAATCCATTGTGGCCAGCACTTTTACCAAGGGTGTCATGACCGATATCGGAGGTTTTGGCGGACTTTTTCGCCCGAATTTAAATCATATCCAAGACCCGGTTTTGGTAGCGTCCACAGATGGAGTGGGCACAAAGCTAAAATTGGCCTTTACCTTTGATATACACAACACCATTGGTCTTGATTTAGTAGCAATGAGTGTCAACGACATTGTTGTGCAAGGAGCTAAGCCTTTATTTTTTCTGGACTATTTTGCTACCGGCAAACTTGAGATTGAAAAAGCACAGCAAGTAATTGAGGGCATAGCCAATGGATGTAAACAGGCTGGATGTGCCTTGCTCGGGGGTGAAACAGCAGAGATGCCGGATTTCTATGCCCCTGGAGAGTATGATCTGTCTGGATTTTGTGTTGGTATTGTGGATAATAAAAAAATAATTGACGGGTCTGGAATAAGAAACGGGGACATCATTATTGGCCTGGCTTCCTCTGGGCTTCATTCCAACGGTTACTCTCTGGTCCGAAAGCTCTTGGCCGACTCTAGTCTGAAAGGTGATGATACTTTTCCCGGAACAGAACAAAAAGTAAGTGAAGTTCTTCTCGAACCAACCAAAATCTATACGCCCGTTATTTTAAATCTACTTCGAGATATGGAAATCAAGGGACTTGTCCATATCACGGGAGGAGGCTTCTATGATAATATCCCCCGAGTTTTACCCAAGGGGTTAAAAGCGCGCATTACTTTTGGTCAATGGGCAATACACCCAGTTTTCAACTGGCTAAAAGATTTGGGAGGCCTCTCCTGGGAGGAAATGCTTCAAATCTTTAATTGCGGGATTGGATTTATGATTGTTGTTTCTCCAGAAATAAAAGAGGATGTTCTGTCCCGTTTGAACGCCTTGGATTGTCCGGCTTGGGAAATTGGACAAATTGATGCAAAAAAGGAAGGGGAAGAAGCGGTTCAAGTTTTGTTTTAACTTATATGAGTTGCCGGGGAGAAAGGCCAAAAGCCCCTCCCCCATTTACCCAACACCTCAACTTTCTGACACGATTAACATCCTCAAATTACTTCACAATTGAAGAGTGCATTTTCTGAAATGCATTACAAACGGGTTGGGTAACACATCTTGGCGAAGATTGCGGAAGTGCTGGGCATAGGGAGGTTATTCCATCGAACTTTCGAAACCCATCATAACAACAGAAAAGGCATTAAATATAATATTCTATTGACTAACCCCATTATGCACAGCCCGCAAGCAAGCCTTAGATGTGTCCAGGTCTTTGTTAGCATTGAATAAAATGCGCTCGCAAATTAACTCAGAAAGCTGAGCCCAACACTTCAAATCTTAACCCAAATAGGGGTTAAAATAACCGAAATTTACCCAGGGACAATTCTTTTTTATTCTTTTCAAAAAATTTTTAAGCCCTAGTCGCGGCCCCAGGTTAGCTTTGATGTGATCTAAATAGAGCTCTGGATCGATATTTAAGTTGCGCATCTGGATAAAATCCAGCTTGGTCTCTTGAATTAAAGCAATCAGACTCTCAACCTCTTGTTCAGTGTCGTTTATACCCGGGAAAAATAGATAATTTAAAGAGACAAAAAGATTATTTTTTTTAGCCTCACGAATGGACTGGACCACCTGGTCAAAAGTATAATTTTGCGGACGATAATAACTTGTATATCTCTCCCTGTCCGCACTATTTAGACTAACCCGAATGGATGTTAGTCCGGCCAAGGCCAACGGAGCTATGGTTTCAGGCTGGCTGGCATTAGTATTGATATTAATAGTCCCCTTACCTCCCTTCAAACGAAAAGCTTCAATAGCGGAAAGAATTAATTTTGCCTCAGTTAATGGTTCTCCTTCACACCCCTGCCCAAAAGAATAAATAGGTTTCTTTTCTTTCTGTCCGTGCCAGGACATTATCTGAACTATTTCATCGCTGGTTGGGGTAAAATCGATTCTATTCTGCGTAGATGGAAAACCAGAATCTTTTGGCTGAAGAGAAATACAGCCAATACAGCGGGCATTGCAAGACCTGGATGTGGGGAGTGGAGCCTCAAACCTACCCAGGGCCAAGTTTTTAGCTGCCGGGCAACAATAATTTAAGGCACACCTGGCAAGATGTTTCACCAGACGGTTACGAGGATATTTTTTTAAAAGTCTGTGTGCTCCGATATTGATCTTCTTTTGTGGAATGTGGGCAAAAACCTGTCGCCTATCTTTGTCTATCTGTTTGGCTGCCACCCAAAATTTACCCTGAAAATATCCTACCGCTCCATAAGCAAAAAGAGGAAGCCTGGGAGCTCTCTCTCCTGTTAAATATGCTGGCAGTCCAGCTAGAGTGTAGCCCGGACAGACAAAAGCAGCTACGGCCGTCCCTTCAATAGCTTCGATATTGCCTGTTTGAGGATCAAACCCCAGGGCTCGTCTATCCGGCAATAAGTAAAGTTCGCTTTCAGGAGGTAAGGGAATGAGCTCATCAGGACGGGGCAAGGCAAAGTCATTTCCCTGGCGGCAGAGCATTTTTAAACCAGGCTCATCATAAATATTGCCCTGTTCATCAGCATAAACCAAGTTAGGAAGAAAATGTTTCATTATACTTAAACCCTTGATTTAGAGCAGGCTAAGTCAAACCCGGCCCTACAATAACATTCGTAAAGAAAACTTTTACCATTGTAACACATGGTGCAGAGTTGCCAATTGTGCACTGCGAGAACGATGGAACAAGAGACAAAAAAAGGCAGAACCACTATTGTGGCCCTGCCTTTCATGAGGGGAAGTGTCATTTTTACTAACGTTTTGAGTATTGGTACCTGGCTCTCGCACCGCGCTGGCCGTATTTCTTTCTTTCTTTGACTCGAGCATCGCGGGTCAAAAATCCGGCTTTTTTTAGTACAGGTCGAAGTTCAGGGTCAAAGTCTAGAAGAGCCCTGCTTATACCGTGCTTGATGGCTTGGGCTTGTCCGGCCAGCCCTCCTCCTTTAACATTGACCTTAATATCAAATTTACCTGCGGTCTTGGTCAACTCTAGAGGCTGTTTAATAATCATTTGCAAGGTGGCCCGAGGAAAATACTCATTATACGGGCGACCATTGACAATAATTTGACCACTCCCATTATAAAGCCTTGTGCGTGCAATTGATGTCTTTCTTCTGCCTGTACCGTAGAAAAAATCTTGAGTCATAGCTATCTCCAACTATACTATTTAGAATTCCAAAGCTTGAGGTTGTTGAGCACCATGTGGATGATCAGGGCCTGAATAAACTTTTAACTTTTTCAGCATAGCCCGGCCTAGACGATTTTTGGGAAGCATTCCCCTAACGGCACGCCTGATCACTTCTTCCGGCTTGTTTTCCATCATTTCAGCTAAAGTCGTCTCTTTCAACCCCCCTGGATAACCAGTATGACGATAATACTTTTTCTTCTCCAGCTTTTGACCTGTAACCTTCACTTTCTTTGCGTTAACAACAACAATAAAGTCTCCAGTGTCAATATGAGGGGCAAACTCAGGCTTATGTTTTCCCCTTAGCCTTTTGGCAATTTCCGTGGCAATCCGACCCAAAGTCTTGCCTTGGGCGTCTACTAAATACCAATTCTTCTGAATTTCTTCCGGCTTTGGGCTATATGTCTTCATATGTCATTTCTCCTCGCTGAACTAAAGAGAGTCTCTATATTTTTTTTTAGCAAGTCTGTCAACTAAAAAAATAAAATAGAGCCTGAAGTTAAAATTTGTCAACCGGTGGATTTCAAGTTAATTCAGAAAGTAACACATTACTTTAACCCCATGGCAAGGTAGAAAAAAGCCATAGATAAAAAAACTGAAACTTGACTTTTAACTTCAAACCCTAAAGTCTAAAAAAAATAAAAAAAACCGGGAACGGAGGAAAAAGTGCCTAGTATAAGAAAGAGTCTTTTGCAACTCATTTTTTCGGGATCCTTTATGAAAAGGTGGAATGATAAGTTAAGGCCCATGGAACTGGTAGAGGTCGACAAACAAGGCCATAAAATGATCCTGGCCTTTGTTCTTTATGTTCTGAACGCAAAAAAAGTACCGGAGGCAGAAAAGGATGCTCTAGCTGAAGAGATAATCCTGGGAGGGATTTTTGATTATCTTTACCGACTGGTTATCACTGATATCAAGCCCCCCATATTTTATAAGATCAAAGCTAACCCTGCCCATTATTATCAACTGACACAGTGGGTCTTGGAGCAATTGCAACCCAGGGTTCAACCTTTGGGAAAAGACTTTTGGCATAAGCTGGAACATTATTTCACTAGTGAAGACAATACTTCTCTGGCTCGCAGAATTTTGGATGCAGCCCACATTTTTGCCAGTCAGTGGGAATTCAGTTTGATCAAGGAATTAAACAAAGAGGATGAAGAGTTAAAAGAGATTGAAGTAAATTTTTTTAACGGATTAAAAAGATACACTGACCTGGTTGGAGTACCCGAATTGATTAATGACCCAAAAACAGAACTGGCCAGATTCATCAATTTATCCGGACAACTCAGGTTTCAAAAAAGATGGTCCCAAACTCCGCGCATCCCAGAAACATCGGTTCTGGGACACATGTTCATTGTTGCCTGTTACGCCTATTTTTTTAGTCTTGCAGTAGGTGCATGCGCAAGAAGGCGACAGAACAATTTTTTTGCTGGTTTGTTCCATGATCTACCAGAACTTTTGACCCGAGATATCATCTCCCCGGTAAAACAATCTGTGAAACGAATTGGAAATCTAATCAAAGAGTATGAATGCAGAGAGCTTGACCGCAGGGTATTTAATCTTTTAAGTGCAGGCGGCTACAAAGACCTGATACATAGACTTAAATATTTTCTGGGTATCGATATAGGCTCTGAATTTGATTCCACAATAATTGTCGATGGTGAAGCCAGAATTGTAACCTGGGAACAGCTCCAAAACCAATATAATGAAGACCGGTTTGATCCCAAGGATGGATACTTGCTAAAAGTGTGTGATAATCTGGCTGCTTTTATTGAAGCGTATACAGCCACCAGAAATGGCATTGTTAACGAACAACTACAGCAGGCCCAGTGGCGAATAAGGAATAAATATCAACAAAGCTCTTTAATAGATGGAGTACATATCGGGGCTTTGTTAGCAGACTTTGATTAGCTTATTAGCCTGTGGCCAAACCCCATTTTAACCGCAGATTGAAAGTCTTGGTTTCTGAAATGCATTACAAACGGCTTGGCTAACCCATCTTAGAGATGCTTGCGGAAAAACAGAGCATCGGGATGAATGGGCTAAATATTTTGCGATGTTGACCATAACTATCGACAAAAAAAGAATATTTATTTACTCAAAATATCCCATTATGCTCTGTCCGCAAGCAAAATTTAGATGGGTCCAAGTCTTTGTACCAGCATGAAAGAAACCAGAACTGAAATAAACCATGGAAATTAAGTTCATAAAAAGGTTTGGCTACAAGCTCAGAAAAAGTGTAACTTGCCAATAAAAAACATAAAGGGAGGCCTTATGTTGTTACGCAAACGTGCTTGGGACATCATGCGGGATGATTTTCCTTATGTTGAGGAAGATGCCAGTCTGAGCAAAGTTATCAGAAAATTAAAGGAGAGTCAGGAAGAAAGTCCAGACAACAACTGTGTCTTGGTCTATTCCAAAAAGAAAAAATTTTTAGGTATAATTTCCATGTGGAATATAATCCAGGCTATGGGTCCATGTCTGCTAAAAGAAGCAAAATTGGGAGAACAGGAAGCTGATTGGGATTTGGCCTTTCATCGAGCCTGTCGCACCTGCTCCCATGTTGGAATCGAGGAACTAATCCAAAAAGACGTCCCCGTGGTTAAACCCAGCGACCCCCTGGCCAGGATAATGGAAATTTTTCTTGATTACCGACGCGGACGCGCCGTAGTCGAGGAAGGAGGAAAAGTGATCGGCCTGATATTACTTTCTGATTTGTATAAAGAAATAGCCCGGGATGTTGAGAAGTGGTAAAAAAATAAGCCAGGGTTTGTCCCTGGCTTATTTTTTATTTATTATGCTCGTCTAGTTGAACGAGAGGCCAGATTTCATCAACATTTTCTACTGTTTTGACCTTAACCTTCCGTCTGAGTTCTCTTGGTATATCTTCCAAGTCTTTTTTGTTCTGAGCGGGAATAATTACCTTTTTTACTCCCGCGCCTACAGCTGCCAGTATCTTTTCCTTAATTCCGCCTACAGGCAACACCCTTCCTCTCAGGGTAATCTCACCAGTCATGGCAATATCATTGCTGACAGATTTATTGGTCAAGGCAGAAATAAGTGCTGTAACCATGGTTACCCCTGCCGAGGGACCATCTTTTGGAGTTGCTCCGGCCGGAACATGGATATGGATATCTTTTTTCTCGGCAAAATCATCATCCAGATTGAACTTATGGGCTCGACTCCGAGCATAGCTCAAGGCAGCCTGAGCACTTTCCTTCATGACATCTCCCATCTGACCGGTAAGGATAAGTTTTCCTTTACCCGGCATTATGCTAACCTCAATATGGAGGATTTCGCCTCCATAAGGAGTCCAGGCTAAACCTAGAGCAACTCCAGGCGGAAGTTCCTTCTCTCGATCTTCATCCAGAAACCGGGGGGGGCCTAAAAGCTTGTTCAGTCGCTTAAGTGTGATACGAAAAGGTCCTTTTTTCCCTTCTACCACCATCCTGGCTACCTTGCGACAAATATTGCCTATTTCTCTTTCCAGATTTCTCAGACCTGCTTCCCGGGTATAATATCTGATTGTTTTAGCCAGGACACTATCAGTAATCTGTATGTCCTCAGGTTTAAGACCATTTTCTTTAATTTGTCTTGGCAAAAGATATTTTCTGGCAATTTTAATCTTTTCCTGTTCAGTGTATCCTGGAATTCGGATAGTTTCCATGCGGTCGAGCAAAGCAGGTGGTATCGTATCCAGTATATTAGCGGTACATATAAACATAACTTTGGATAAATCAAAAGGAACATTCAAATAATGGTCAGTAAAGCTGTAATTTTGTTCCGGATCAAGAACTTCGAGCAAAGCCGAAGAAGGATCTCCTCTGAAGTCAGTGCCCACTTTATCTATTTCATCTAGCATAAAAACAGGGTTTTTTGTCCCTGCTTCTTTCATCCCCTGAATAATTCGCCCTGGCATAGAACCAATATACGTCCGGCGATGCCCTCTGATTTCAGCTTCATCACGCATTCCACCCAAAGACATGCGTACAAACTTTCTATTTAAAGCCCGGGCAATAGACCTGCCCAAAGAAGTTTTACCTACTCCCGGAGGTCCGACAAAGCAAAGGATAGGCCCTTTCATTTTGGGGTTTAGTTTTCGTACACTTAAATATTCCAGAATTCTCTCTTTGACCTTTTCCAGATCATAGTGGTCCTCGTTAAGAATTCTTTCTGCCTCTTTTATGTCGATGCGGTCACGAGAAGTCTTCTTCCAAGGTAGTTCAACCAGCCAATCCAGATAAGTGCGGATAACTGTGGCCTCAGAAGATTCGGGGTGCATGCTTTCCAGCCTTTTAAGCTGCTTTTCTGCTTCCTTTAACACTTTGGCCGGCAACCCTGCCTTCTTCAGTGCCTGGCGTAGTTCCTCTATCTCTTCGGCTCCCTCTCCGGTATCACCAAGTTCCTTACGAATCGCTTTAAGCTGCTCTCTTAAAAAATACTCGCGTTGGGCCTTGTCCATGCCTTCCTTGGCCATATTCTGAATCTTGGCCTGCATGGTGGCTACTTCTACTTCTTTGGCTAGCTGTTGATTGACCAGTCTAAGGCGCTCAATGGGATCCTCACATTCCAGAATTTTCTGTGCTTCTGGCGTTTTCATACGCAGGTTTGAGGCAATGAGGTCAGCTAATCTACCATGATCATCAACACTATTTAAAACAGCCATAATTTCTGTGGCATCAATTCCGCGCATGGTTAAAATGCGTTCACTTTGCTCTCTGGCTGCCCTAAGCAGAGCTTCTTCTTCAGGACCAAATTCTTTTACCTCTTTTTCTTTTATCAACTCTACTTCAACCAGATCAAAAGGCTCCTGCTGAAGAAACTCTTTGATCCTAGCCCGCCTTAGTCCTTGGACCAGCACTTTAAGCCGGCCATCAGGCATCTTTAGCATGCGCATAATCATGCCTACAGTACCTGTGTGATAGATATCATCCGGGCCTGGTTCATCTATCTTCTCGTCTTTTTGGGTACAAATTAATATGTATCTATTTTTATTTAGAGCCGCATCAACAGCCTGAATGCTCTTTTCGCGGCCCACAAACAAAGGCAGAATCATGTAGTTAAAAACCACGATATCTCGCACTGCTAAAAGCGGAAGAGTGGTAGGGATATCTAATTCATCAGTTTCGTGTTCATTTTTCTTTTCTTTGATAGGATTTTCACCTTGATCTTGCTCAGAAAACCGAGAATCAAACTTTTCTTCATTCATGGCACTTACTCCATTCCTCATTCGTGATTCGTTAAGAAGAGTGGCTAGGCTTTCACTCTGCTCTCAATATGCTAATATGCTGCCAGTTCCCCTCTATGATGCGAATATAAAAACAAAACTTTGCTATCTATCACTACAATATAAAATAATTAAAAATTCAACATGTTGTCAAAAAATGAAATTTTTTCTAACAATTTTTAGCCTCTTATCTCAAATTTATCGTAAGTCTTGTCATAATCAATGAATTCACAATGAACACTCTCAACACGGCTCAATGGTGAACCCTGGAATAACCGTTTTTTTAACTCATTTAAATTTTCCTCATCACCCTGAGCCAAAATCTCCACCTGTCCCTCTTTCAAGTTCCTGACCCAACCGGTAAGATTCAGGTTTTTGGCCTGATCATGTGTCCAGGCTCGAAAATAAACCCCCTGAACCTTACCACTGACAAGACAATGCATGCTTTTCATGGCTAAATCCTCCTTTTATTGCACAGATGAAAACTTTTTTTTCATTATCTCCCTCTCTGAGCTTACCTTCTTTACATTTTTCTCTCTTCTTGAAAACTAAAATAATTATCTCGAGTAATGATGATATGATCCAGGACTCGAAGTCCCAAGTCTTGAGCAATTCTTTGCAGCCTTTCGGTCAGTTGGAAATCTTGTGGAGAAGGTCTAGGATCACCTCCTGGATGATTGTGTAATAAAATCAACCCACTAGCCTTAAATTCCAACGCCAGGGCAATGACTTCCCTGGGGAAAACAAGGGCTTGATCAACAGTACCGGAACAAAGTTTTTCAAAGGCAAGAAGTCCGTTTTTGGTATCCACCAGAATGATCCAAAATTCTTCAATCTCTAAAAAACAAAGTCTGGTTCTAGCTAGGCTGGCAACTTTTCCCGGAGAATCCAAGACAATTTTAGGCTTGAAATCCGATTGCTCTAACCGGCTCCAAAACTCTCGCCATAAGAGCCAGAAAGTACTGACTCCATGTCCTATACCCGGAGTCTGCTCAAGTTCACTTGTTCTTGCAAAGAGAATTTCTTTAAATGAGCCAAATCGACTCAAAAGCTCTTTTGCAAGAGGCTTAGTGTCCTTACGTGGTAGAGCATAGCCCAAAAGGAGTTCTAATACCTCATGATCCTCTAATAATGATGGTTCTTTGCGTAGCTTTTCCTTTAGTCTCTTCCTATGTCCTAAATAATGAGGCTGATTTTTCATATTAATAGACACTATTTGGGGTTGGGGCAAGAGGTATTTCGTGATTAGCGATAGATCCTGCTACTCAATAAAACAATGAGGAAGCTTTAATTATGAAAATAATCTATTAATTTTGCTGTTAGGATTTCAAGTGCCTGTTCTGCTGTGTACTGGCCGGTTTTAACATTTACTTCAGCTTCCAGGGCCAGATCAAAAATAAGCGAAAGTTTTTTTAAACCAAGTTTTTGAGCCATGCTTTTCTTCTGACTCTTAAGTTTTGGATAAAGGGAGACGTGCTTTTCATCGCCCGTGACTAGCTGCCATAGTATTCTGGCTTCCCGAACCAACAACCCTAAAAAAGGGAAAAAAAAATCTCCACCGCTTTGCTGCTCTCGCAGGACTTTGGACCAAAGCTTGATATCCTGACCTTTGGTCTGTACGCCCTTGAAAAAGGCGAATATATCTATATCCGCATAAGAATTAAGTACAGCAAGGTCAACAAGTTCAATGTGCTCACGCTGCCCTACGTAAAGTTCCAGCTTTTTAAGTTCGTTATTTAAAGTTGTACTGTCCTCAGGGGCCAGACTTACCATGACATTTAAAACCTGGGGAGTAATTTTTTTCCCATGTCTTTTGGCCCATTTTGTAATGTAATCTGGCAAACTAGCCCTGGTTAGTCCTGGATTTTGCCATATCCAGCCCTTTTTTTTGGCTATATCCCAGTATTTTTGCTTCTCAATGACCTTAGGAATTTTAGGTTTGCCTCTCTCCCAGTTTTTTTCCAGACAAAAAAAAGGCCATATACAGGCCTTAAAACCTTTAAGATAGCGACTTAAATCTGACCAGAAGTCTGCCGGCAATTGTTCACAACGGCGCAAAATGATCACTTGGCCGGTACCAAAAAGATCAGGCTGACTTAAAGCCGACCAGAAGTTATCTGACAGGGGTTCATCTCCCCAGAAGATTTTTTTGTTCCACTTTTTATGAGGGAAATTATCCAGCTGTCTCTGAATGTAATCTTGAATAAGACTTAAATCCGGACAGATACAAAAGGTAAAACCTGGTCGATTCATCAAATTGTAGGGGGTTAAATTGTAGAGTTTAAAACCTCACCTCAAATTTCGGAGTTGTCTAACTCACTATAATTTCAACACTTTTGGAGAGCGCATTCTCTGAAATGCATTACAAACGGCTTGGGCAACACATCTTGGCGAAGCTTGCGGAAAAGATGTGCATAGGGAGACTGCCCCATAAAAATTGCGAGATATATCATGAATACAGACTATGCTTTGAATAACATTTAACCAAAAACACCATTTATGCACAGCCCGCAAGTAAGCCTTAGATGTGTCCAAGTCTTTGTTAGCATTGAAGAAAATGTGCTCGTAAATTAACTCCGAAAGTTGAAATCCTCACTTTTTTAAAAACGATTTCCCAGACGATCCAACACCAGGTCCAAGGCCCTTTCCACGGCTTCTTCAGTAGCGACCTTTTTTTCGCTTTCATTATAAAAGGATTTATTTCCATTAATCAAACCAGAAGTCCAGATGAGTGTTTTATCCATGGCGGAGAACATGAGTACTTCTAAAACCACTCGGGCTACATATTTTATTGATTGATCATTTTCACCTTTAATACTGCTAGCCGTAGAAATCTCCTTGATGTTTACTCTTATCAGAACTTCCGCCTTATCCTTGCTCACCCACCTTACCTGGCCACGCCTGGTAAGTTCCTCTCGCAGATAAGACCTTATCTTGGGCTCCAGCCACGACTCCTGTGAAGGATTAACTACTCGTGATATATATAGAGAAGTATAACCCCGCGGCAGGGTTACGGGAGAAAAGGAAGAAAAATGATAGCCACATCCACACAGTAAAAAAATCAACAAAAAGATAATTGGTCGTTGTTTCATTGTTTAAAATTCAGGCATTAAAGGTAAAAAGGCTAACAGGTTAAGATAATAAAATTTTCTTTTAATCTATTCACCTATTAACCTCTTTACCTTTTCACCTTTTATTTAGCTACAATATTTACCAGCTTTTTAGGCACGACAATAACTTTAACGATATTTTTGCCCTGGATATGTCTTTGCACATTGACGTCTGCCAAGGCTTTGCTTTTGATTTCATCCTCGCTTGCCTCTCTGGGAACTGAAATTTTGGCCCTGAGTTTGCCATTGACCTGGATGATAATTAGAATCTCGTCCTTTACAAGGGCTTTTTCATCGTACTCAGGCCACGAGACTTCAGCCAGGCGGGTTTTATATCCCATCTGTTCCCAGAGCTCTTCACAAATATGCGGAGCAATGGGGGATAACAGAACCAGAGCCGTACTAATGGCAGATGACAGAAGCTTTTGTCCGTTTTCTGACTGCTTTAATTCTTCTTTCAAACCATACAGGGTATTGGTGAGTTCCATGATAGCGGCAATGGCCGTATTAAACTGAAACTTATCTTTAACGTCCCGTGATACTTTGAAGATGGTTTCATGTTCCTTACGACGAAGCTCCTTTTCTGGCGAACTCAAGGAGTCACCATCTACTTCAATGGCTACACCAACGGGAGATAAAATGGGTAAAAGTTCCTGAACCAAACGCCAGAGCCGGTTTAAAAATCTGTGTGCCCCCTCGATGCCCGAGTCACTCCATTCCATGTCTTTTTCCGGTGGTGCTGCAAATAAGCAAAAAAGACGCACAGTGTCTGCGCCATAGCGATTAATCATCTCATCAGGGTCAACTACATTGCCCTTGGACTTGGACATTTTGGCCCCGTCTTTTAAGACCATCCCCTGGGTAAGCAGATTGGCAAAAGGTTCATCAATCTCCATATACCCAAGGTCTCTCAGGGCTTTGACAAAGAAACGGGAATAAAGAAGGTGTAAAATAGCATGCTCAATTCCACCAATGTATTGATCCACAGGAAGCCAGTATTTTAGAGCCTCTGGATCAAAGGGAGCGTCATCTTTGCGGGCATCAGTATAACGGGCAAAATACCAGGAGGACTCAACAAAAGTATCCATAGTGTCTGTCTCTCGCTTGGCCGGCCCATTACATCTGGGGCAGGTGGTATGTAAAAACTCCTCATATTCGGGCAATGGAGACCGCCCATCAGGTCTTGTCTTGACATCTAAAGGTAAAACAACTGGCAAGTCCTCTTCTTTAACCGGCACAATGCCGCACTTTTCGCAATAAACCACCGGAATAGGTGCTCCCCAATACCTTTGTCTGGAAATATTCCAATCACGCAGACGATAATTGACTGTCCTTTTACCCAAACCCTTTTCTTCCAGGTACTCAGCAAGCTTTATTTTGGCCTCTTCATTCGGAAGATTATTAAATTGACCAGAATTCACCAGATAGCCCTTTTCTGTATAGGCTGCGTCCATTGTGTCCGGTTCAAGAACTGTGTCTTCCGGCTGAATGACCACCTTGATTGGCAGGTTATATTTCCGGGCAAACTCAAAATCACGCTGATCATGGGCCGGAACAGCCATAACCGCACCGGTTCCATATTCAACCAGGACGAAATTGGCCACATAAATGGGCATTTTAATACCCGTTACAGGATTTATACAATAGCGACCAGTAAAAACACCTTCCTTTTCCAAATCCTCGGACGAACGCACTGTCCGGTCCATTTGGGCAACTTTTTGGATAAAAGCGCGCACATCCTGTTCCTGGTCTGTACCTTGAATTAACTTTTCCACCAGAGGATGCTCTGGTGCCAAACTCATAAAAGTTGCTCCATACAGGGTATCCTGACGGGTGGTGAAAACTGTTATGGACTCATCCATACCATCAACGCTAAAATCGATTTCCATGCCCTCGCTTTTACCGATCCAATTACGCTGCATTGTAAGAACCCGTTCAGGCCAGCCAGAAGACAGTTTGGGCAGAAAATCCAGGAGTTCTTCAGCATAGTCTGTTATCCGTAAAAACCACTGCTCAAGCTCTTTTTGTTCCACCAGAGAGTCACAACGCCAGCATAAACCCTCTTCCACCTGCTCGTTAGCAAGGACTGTCTGACATTTAGGGCACCAATTAACTGGAGATTTCTTACGATAAACTAAACCCTTTTCCAAAAACTTAAGAAAAAATAATTGTTCCCACTTGTAATATTTGGGGTGGCAGGTGGCCAGCTCTCTGGACCAGTCATAAGAATATCCAAGTCGCTTTAGTTCTTCACGCATATAGTCTATATTTTCATAGGTCCATTTGGCTGGATGCACATTTCGTTTAATGGCAGCGTTTTCTGCTGGCAGACCAAAGGCATCCCAACCCATAGGGTGAAGAACATTATAACCCTGCATACGCTTAAGCCTGGCCACGACATCACCTATGGAATAATTGCGTACATGTCCCATGTGGATTCGGCCTGAGGGATAGGGAAACATCTCCAGTACATAGTACTTAGGGCGGTCATCCTTATGTGTAACTTGAAAATATTTCTCTTTCTCCCATATTTCTTGCCACTTTTGTTCTATTTCCTGGGGATTATAATTTTTCACTGCCATTTCCTTCTCCATCTAAGTTATAAGTTGTTGTTCAGCGCAACCTTTTTTCAAATTGAACAACAAGTTGTCTGGCTCCTGTTTAGAATTTACAATATTATTTTTTAAATTTATTAAAAATGTATGGGATCAAACAAACAGCGTATTACAGATAATTTCTTGTAACTTTAACACATTCTGTAAAGTTGCAAGTTTTAACTGACTAGTTTTCTCTTTTAAAAAAATTTAAAGCTTTAAACTTAAAACTTAAAGCTTTTTTATTTTGCTCATTTTGCTGCTCATCAACGGACCTTAATGTTAGATCATATTTTGGCCGCAAGACTAAATGGGTAAAACTCTTTTCCCATTTCTGAACTTCTTTTTTTATTATATCTTTTTCGCCTTTGACCGGGAGATAAACAATTGCATCAACATTATACTCCGGCCAGAAAAGAGAACCCCACTTAGACATGGCCTGATCAAGTGGAAGATGAAAAATATTAATTAGATCAAAAATATTTAAGCACCACTGGTGCAAGTGCAAATTAGTCAGGCATTTGGCTAGGTCAGCCGTCCATGCCTCAGCCGGTTTATTAGGAGAAACATAGTAATGAAGCTCCCAGACTCGATTATCATGATGTGGCCAAGACTTAATAGTCGGATATGATGACTGATCTTGAATAAGCTCAGGCAAAAAAATGCGAGGTAAATCCGTAGGACAAGAATTAAAATCCCTTACAAATCCCAAATTTACCATTTTCTACATCTCTAGCCACAGCATCGAGGATACCATTGACAAAGTTTCTGGAATTTTCATCCCCGAATAATTTAGAAAGCTCTACGGCCTCATTAATTGCTACCTTTAAGGGGATATCTTCTCGCTTGATCATCTCATAAAGAGCCAGCCTAAGTATAGTCAGTTCAATTTTGGCAATACGCTCGATCTTCCAGTTCCTGGAATATGAGGCAATGATCTGGTCTAACTCTTTGTAATTCTGGCCAACTCCTTGAATTAATTCCCAAGCAAAGGAACTCTCTTTAGGTAGAGGAGTCTTGCTTGGATCAGGAAAATTATCATAAGTGCGCTCTAAATGTTCCATGCTTTGATCGGAAAAATTCATAGAGTAAAGGACCTGAAAGGCATAAATACGCTGCGCACGCCTGGAATTTGAGCCTTTATTACTCTTAAGTCGATCCTGCTTTTCGCGAGACGCTCCGCTTTTTAATTCTGAAGAATTTTTGTTTTTTTGAAGATTCATTGATTTGTAAACTTCCCCCCGCTTTCCGCGGGACGCTCCGCTACATGCTTATTTAAATTTGTTCAAGGACCCGAATCGTTTCCAAAACTGCTGCCGCTGCCTCAACACCCTTGTTGCCTGCTTTACTGCCGGCACGTTCAATGGCCTGCTCCAGGGTGTCTGTAGTCAGGACGCCAAATCCAATGGGAGTTCCGGTTTCCAGTGATGTCTGAGCAATGCCTTTGCTGACCTCGGCGGCCACATAATCAAAATGAGGAGTGGCTCCGCGAATAACCGCGCCCAGACAGATAATACCGTCATATTCATTTTTCTGGGCCAATTTTTTAGCCACTACAGGCATTTCAAAGGCTCCGGGAATTTTGACAATGGTTAAATTCTCTCGCAGGGCCCCATGACGGACAAGATAATCAACCGCCCCACCAACCAGTTTGTCCACGATAAAATCGTTGAACCGGCTAGCTACAAGGGCAAATTTTAAATCCTTGGCATCTAACTTGCCTTCAATGATATTGATGTCTGACATCTTAATACTCCTTCATTAAATGGCGAGTGATAACAATCGCACACATCACATGACTATTACTCATTAACTCTTCATTTTCAAAAGATGACCCATTTTTTCCTTTTTGGTCTTTAAATAACAGAGATTTTCTTCACAAGGCTGCACTTCAATAGGCACCCTTTCCACCACTTCAAGACCATAACCTTCAAGACCAATAATTTTCTTGGGATTATTGGTCATAAGACGCATTTTGCTTATCCCAAGGTCCACCAGGATTTGGGCCCCAATGCCATAATCCCTTAAATCCGGGGCGAACCCAAGCTCTAGATTGGCTTCAACAGTGTCTTTGCCCTGATCCTGCAGAGCATAGGCCCGAATTTTATTACCCAGACCGATTCCTCGGCCTTCCTGGCGCATATACAGAATGACTCCCTGTCCTTCCTGTTCTACCATTTGCATGGCAGTTGTCAGCTGATTGCCACAATCACAACGCAATGAGCCAAACACATCTCCAGTCAGACATTGGCTGTGCACTCTCACCAGAACTGGGTCATCTTTCTCCCACTCTCCCTTGACCAAGGCCAAGTGCGTATAATCATCTATCTCACTCTCATAGGCAATGGCTTTAAAATGGCCATAACTAGTGGGAAGATCGGCTTCAGCGACTCTATGTACAAGAGAGTCAAATTTAGATCTATATCTAATAAGATCCTCAATAGTACAAATCTTTAAATTATGCTCAGCAGCAAACTTTTCAAGATCTGGCATTCTGGCCATATTCCCGTCGTCACGCATGATTTCGCAGATGACAGCAGCAGGTTTAAGTCCTGCCAGACGGGCAAGATCAACGCTGCCTTCAGTCTGACCGGCTCTGACCAACACGCCTCCCTTCCTGGCCCGTAAAGGGAACACATGGCCTGGGGTGGCGATATCATCAGGGGTTACATCGTCCTGCACAGCTGTAAGTATTGTTGTAGCTCGATCATAAGCAGAAATACCTGTTGTCACCCCCTGCTTGGCCTCAATGGACACAGTAAAAGCCGTACCAAACTTAGAGGTATTCTTTTGGGCCATCATGGGCAAACCCAATTTGTCCACCCACTCGGGAGCCAGAGCCAGACAGATGAGCCCCCTACCGTATTTGGCCATAAAGTTAATGGCTTCAGGGGTGATTTTCTCCGCGGCAATGGTCAAGTCCCCTTCGTTCTCACGATCTTCGTCATCAACTAAAATAACCATCCGTCCCTGACGGATTTCTTCGATGGCTTCTTCAATAGTACATTTAGGCATAGTAACCCCTCTGTTTATCAGTTTTGCTCATAGCTGACAGCTCGTGGCTTTTTTATAATTGACTTCAATTTAGTCGCTAACGCCCATGCCCCCAGGTCCTGTAAACATTGTCTAAAACCCGTGCTTCCTTAAAAAATCTAAGGTTAATCCTTGAGAAGACAGGGAGCGGGACTCGCCCTCCTGCCAGGGCTGAAGAATTCGATACACATACTTGCCTATAAGGTCAGTCTCCATATTCACCAGAGTGCCTGGCTTCCACGATGAGATGGTGGTTTCTTTTTGGGTAGCCGGTATAATATTTACTTCCAGATAATCCTGGCCACAATTATTGACGGTCAGACTGATCCCGTCCAGAGCCACAGAGCCCTTGGGAATGACAAAAGGTGCCTGTTCTTTTGGAAAGCTTAAGCGATAGACTCTGGACTCCCCGGCCCTCTTGATGGACTCTACCTTGGCCAGACAATCAACATGTCCGGAAACGAGGTGCCCACCCAACCTATCACCCAGAGCCAGGGCCCGTTCCAGATTAACTTTACTTCCAATCCCAAGAAGGTTCAGGTTTGTCCTGGATAAAGTCTCTTTTGAGGCATAAACCAAAAACCAATTGGCTCCAAAGTCTTCTACAGTTAAACAGACGCCGTTTACAGCAATGCTTTCTCCCAAGACATAGTCTTCCAGGACAAAAAGAGGGCTTATGCGGATTCTACTCTCTTTCCCTCTGGCTTCAATACCCTGGATTTCACCTATTCCCTGAATCAGTCCTGTAAACATAGATTTAGCTCGTGGCTAATAGTTTTTTATTAAACTCTATCACAAATTAGTTATCACGATTTTTCATAAGGCGTAAGAATATATCCGGCCCGATCCTGCTTAAATCTGTAAGCCGAAAATTTATGGCCTCATCCATTGACTCTACTTTGCGGCCACTAAAGCTTGAGGTGGCTGCATTATCACCTAAAATTTTGGGCGCCAGGAACAAGCACAGCTCATCCACCAAATCCTGCTCTAGAAGGCTTAAAGCCAATCTGCCCCCACCCTCGCATAAAGTATAATAAATTTTATATTCCTGAAACAAACGATCAAAACCACTCCGCAGATCAAATCCCCGCCTTTGAGATTCTACGTTCTGTTTTTCTGTGTCTTCACCTCGTTCTAACTTTCCTGCTTCCCAACTCCCCTGCTTCTCAGCTTCCAAAGGCAGCCCCCAGACCTGGCAGCCTAAACTCCTTAATCTCTCGGCCTGAGAAGAGCTGGCCTTTTCTTCAGTGGTCCAAAAAACAGTTTGCGCTGCCCTCTCAGACAGAAGATAAAAAGAATCATCCGTCTCAGGCAGTCTAGAGGTGACGATAACTGCCAGAGGCTGAGCCAATTCATCCCCTTCAAGCCGGCAAGTAAGTTTGGGGTTATCCGCATAAAAGGTGTTGCCACCAACAATAACGGCTCCTACCTGAGAGCGCAAACGATGTACTTCTTCCCTGGCCTTATGACTTGTTATCCATTTAGAATGGCCGTTATAAGTAGCAATTTTCCCATCCAGGGTTGAGGCGATTTTAAGGTAAGAATAGGGTCTTTTCTCCTGGGTCCAGGCAATGAAGTCGGCAATAAGATCCCGGCACTCCTCCTCTAGAATACCTGCTTCAACCCGGACGCCATTGGCCCGCAAAAACTCGATTCCTCCTCCCTGGACATGCGGGTTGGGATCCCTCGCACCTACAAAGACCTTTTTAATGCCAGCTTCTAAAATAGCTCTGGTACAGGGTGGGGTTTTACCATAATGATTACATGGCTCCAAGGTAACGAAAAGGGAAGTGTTTTTCAGGTCAACACCTTTGTTTCTGGCCTCAGTAATGGCCTCCACCTCGGCATGAGCTTGACCATAGGCCTTATGCCAGCCCCTGGCCACTATTTGTCCGTCCTTGACTATGACCGCACCAACACAGGGATTAGGCGCTGTTTTTCCCTTACCCTGTTTGGCTAGGTAGGCGGCCTGGAGCATAATCTGGTCTTTGTTCATACCTGTCTTACAAATCCGAACTACGAATCAAAAGACAAGAGTTTAAATTTGATCCCGGCCTCTTTGAGCATTTGCTGAGCCAGTTCATCCGGATAGCCTTCCGCAAAATAGATGGCGGTGATGCCACAATTGATGAGCATTTTAGTACAGATAAGACATGGCTGGGTTGTGCAATAGATGGTGGCGTCCGCGATACTTACGCCGTGGACTGCGGCCTGGATGATTATATTTTGTTCGGCATGTAACCCCCGGCACAGTTCATGTCTCTGGCCGGAAGGAATTTTTAGTCGTTCCCGTAAACAGCCAATGTCCAGGCAATGGGCAAGACCTGCCGGGGCACCATTATATCCTGTGGCTAGAATGCGCTTTTCCTTGACAGCTATAGCCCCTACCTTGCGCCTAAGACATGTGGATCTTTCCGCCACCAAGTGGGCGATGCGCATGTAATATTCATCCCAACTAAGTCTAGTGTCAGCCATAATATTATCGAAATGTTACCAGGCAAACAGAGGAAATTCACGCGCAAATTTTTCTACTTCTTGCCTTACTTCATCCAATCTGGTGTCGTTCTCTCTGCTTTCTAAGGCTTTGACTATCCAGTCCACAATCTTATGCATATGCTCAGGCTTCATCCCCCTGGTAGTCAGAGCTGGAGTGCCAAGCCTGATCCCGGAGGTGACAAAGGGAGATCTTGTTTCAAAAGGAATTGTGTTTTTGTTTACAGTGATGCCCGCTTTATCCAGGGCAATTTCCGCTTCTTTGCCAGTTATGTCCTTGTTAGTTAGATCAACCAGGATAAGATGGTTGTCGGTACCTCCGGAAACCAGATTAAAACCGGCATCCACCAGATCTTTAGCCAAGGTTTTGGCGTTTTCAATAACCATTTTTTGATACTCTTTGAACTCTGGCTTTAGTGCCTCACCAAGGGCCACGGCCTTGGCAGCAATAATATGCATTAATGGCCCGCCCTGGATTCCGGGAAAAATTTGGGAATTTAACATCTTACCAAATTCTTCCGAGCTCAATATCATGCCACCGCGCGGGCCACGCAAAGTTTTATGCGTGGTGGTTGTGGTAAAATGGGCAAAAGGGATCGGGGATGGATGAAGATCAGCGGCAATAAGACCTGCAATATGTGCCATGTCCACCATTAACTTAGCCCCAACCTTATCTGCAATCTCGCGGAATCTGGCAAAATCTATGGTCCTGGGATAGGCACTGGCTCCTGCCACGATGAGTTTTGGCTTGTGCTCAAGAGCCAGTTTCTCCACCTGGTCATAGTCAATGGTCCCGGTCTCTTTTTGTACCCCATAAAAAACAACATTATAAAGTTTTCCCGAAAAATTGACCGGGCTGCCGTGAGTCAAATGACCACCATGTGAAAGGTTCATGCCCAGAATGGTATCACCGATTTCTACGGCGCCGAAATAAACTCCCATATTTGCTTGGGAGCCGGAGTGTGGCTGAACATTAACATACTCGGCCTGAAAAAGTTTTTTAGCCCGCTCTCTTGCCAGATCTTCAGCCATGTCAACGAATTCGCATCCACCGTAATATCTTTTACCAGGATAGCCCTCAGCATATTTGTGTGTCATAACACTGCCCATTGCCTGGCGCACGGCAAGGGATGTAAAATTTTCCGAAGCAATAAGCTCCAGCTTGCTTATTTGTCGTTCTTCTTCCAGGGCAATAGCCTTAAATACTTCAGGATCTTTTCTCTTCAGTTCATCCATCATTATCTTATTTCTCCATGTTCAATGTACAATATACAAGTATTAAGCTGAAAGATAAGTGATTACATTTACATAGATAATTTTATTTTTCCAACTTCCCTCTTATCTTCCTAACTTGCGACCCTCTATCCCTGAAACTTTCTAAATAAAATAGAGCCATTCGTGCCGCCAAAGCCAAATGAATTGCACAGGGCAAACTGAATTTCTTTCTCTATTGACTTGCCGGGACAATAATTAAGATCACATTCGGGATCAGGATGTTCCAGGTTAATAGTTCCGGGAATTTTACTCTCAAAAACGCTGAGTACACTAAAAACACTTTCAATGCCACCTGCTGCTCCGAGCGTATGACCGATCATGGATTTATTAGCTGTAATAAGAATATCATAGGCATGTTGACCAAAAACTTTCTTAATGGCCCTGGTTTCACAAATATCATTTAATTTAGTGGAAGTGCCGTGGGCATTGATATGGTCGATATCCTCAGGACTTACGTCAGCCTCTTTAAGAGCACTCTGCATCG
Source organism: Desulfovulcanus ferrireducens (assembly GCF_018704065.1). Taxonomy (NCBI): domain Bacteria; kingdom Pseudomonadati; phylum Thermodesulfobacteriota; class Desulfovibrionia; order Desulfovibrionales; family Desulfonauticaceae; genus Desulfovulcanus; species Desulfovulcanus ferrireducens. The sequence goes on from NZ_JAGUQP010000003.1 coordinate 51,059, forward strand.
CCTGAGCCATACCTGCACCACTTTCCTCGGGAGCAGTCATGTGATAGGCATCAGAAGAAGCTCCAAAACCAACAACTTCAGCATAAATCTTAGCCCCACGCTCCAGTGCATGCTCCAGGGATTCCAGAAGCAAAAAACCGCATCCTTCACCAATGACAAATCCATCCCGATCCTTGTCAAAAGGACGGCTTGCCTTTTGGGGCTCATCATTGCGTGTCGATAAAGCTCTCATGGCGTTAAAGCCTGATACAGCCATAGGGGTTATTGTTGACTCAACGCCACCTGTAATCATGGCCTTGACTCGCCCCAATTTAATGTCAGAGTAAGCATACCCTATAGCATGGAGGCCAGAGGCACAGGCTGAAGTAGTTGCCAGATTGGGGCCTTTGGCTCCTGTTGCAATGGAAACCTGTCCGGAAGCCATGTTTGAAATCAACTGTGGAATGTAAAATGGAGAAACTCGCCTGGGCCCGGATTTCATCAATTTTGTGTGAAATTCTTCAATGGTTTCTAAGCCTCCCAAGCCGCAACCCAAGATGACCCCCAACTCGTCTGCCTTCTCCTCTTGAGTGGACCAATTGGCATCTTCAACGAGCATTTTCGCTGCAGCAACTGCAAACTGGCAGAATCTGTCCAGCCTTCTGGCCAGTTTAGGAGACAGAAAGTCTTCAACCTTGAAATCCTTGACCTCGGCCGCAATTTTGGTCGCATAATCCTGACAGTCAAATCTGGTAATTTTATCGACTCCACTTACTCCAGCCAAAAGATTATCCCAGCTTTTTTGCAAATTGGGGCCAATAGGCGTTATGGCTGCCAGACCTGTGACGACAACCCTGTTGAGCATGACTACCTCGAAAAAAGTTTAAAGTTTTTTTTAAAGTTTAATGTTTAGAGTATAGATATAAACGATCACAGAACTTTAATTTAACGGGGTCTCTACCTTAAGAAATAATAACACGAAGCCGATAGTTTTTTGGGGTAGCCCCTAATGGGGCTACCCCCTGTGATCTTATTTATCCAGACCGGTTTATTCCACCACTCAATGTGCCTAAGAAGGATAACTGGTATCCAGATTACTGATTGGCCTTAATGAAATCGATTGCGTCCTGCACTGTCCTGATTTGTTGGGCCTTCTCATCGTCGATTTCGATATCGAACTCTTCTTCCATGGCCATGATCAGTTCAGTGAGATCCAGGGAGTCCGCGCCAAGATCTTCCACAAATTTTGACTCTGGCTTTACTTCATCAGCAGAAACACCTAATTGTTCCACAACAATTTCTTTCACTTTTTCCTCAACTGACATAGTTCCCTCCATGATTATTTTTGTTTAAAATGTAGCATTATTAAATTTTAACAAATAAAAACATAAAAAATGTCGGGACTAGAGTGTAGAGTTGATAAATGTAAACTTTTAAAATGGAAAACTGGCTTTTCAACTTAACACTCAAGCCTTCCAACTTCAAATTTTTTAAAGCCGAGTCTTCTATTACAGGTACATTCCCCCATTTACGTTAATAACTTGCCCGGTAATATAGGAAGCCTCCTTTGAGGCCAGAAAAGCAATGGCTTCGGCTATATCTTCAGCAGTTCCAAAGCGTTGAAGAGGTATCTTGTTCAGATATTCATTTTGCAGATTTTCAGGAAGGCCAGCAGTCATATCCGTGGTGATAAAGCCGGGAGCAACAGCATTGACTGTAATGTTTCTTGAGGCCAGTTCCAGGGCCGCAGTCTTGGTCAAACCAATCATACCGGCCTTTGCTGCAGTATAATTGGCCTGTCCCGGGTTGCCTGCCTGGCCAGTGACAGATGTTATATTGATAATCCGGCCATAACGCTGTTTAATCATGATCTTGGCCGCCTGTTGCAGGCAGACAAACGAGCCGGTAAGGTTTACCTGAATCACCTTTTCCCATTGTTCCTTATTCATGCGTATAAGCAACCCATCTTTGGTCATGCCGGCATTATTGACCAAGACTTCCAAAAAAACTTTTTTTCTAATTTCTTTCTCAAAAAAACTTACCACTTGATCCCAATCGCCAATATCCAGACAAAAAGCCTTGGCTTGCCCACCTTGGTCTGCAATCTGGGCACAGGTTTGCTCGGCCAGTTCGGGTTTACTCACATAAGTCAGAAAAATTTGATACCCCATCTTGGCAAGACGTAATGCAGCGGCCTTACCTATTCCTCTTGATCCACCAGTAATTAATGCTGTTCTAACTAATTCTCCCATAAAAAGCCTCTTAATAATTTGAACTTCACCTCAGAACACAAAACTCAATACTCTAAAACTTTACAAGGGCAGCCCCCCAAGTAAAGCCTCCACCAAAGGCCACTAATAACACACGATCGCCAGGAGCAATGCGTCCTTTTTGTTTTGCTTCGGCCAGTGCAATAGGTACAGAAGCTGCCGAAGTATTGCCATAATCCTGTACATTGACAAAAATTTTTTCAGGCGGAAACTCTAATTTTTTGCCCACCGCTTCTATAATGCGGTTATTGGCCTGATGAGGGATAAGTAGGTTAATATCCTCCACAGACAAATTGTTCTTTTTCAAGATTTCAAGAGCAATATTAGACATGGAGCGTACAGCATGCTTGAACACGGTCTGGCCTTGCATCTGGACAAAAAAGTCCTCATCGGCCTTTTGACCAAAGGTCAAAGGGTATGCTGAACCGCCGCCCTTGACAGTTAATAGCTCCCCTAAGGACCCATCTGCTTTTAATAGAACATCTTCGAGTACGGCTCCGTCTTCCCCAGAATTAGAAAGAATCACAGCTCCTGCGCCATCACCAAAAAGTACGCAGGTAGAGCGATCATTAAAATTGACTCTCGATGTAACCACTTCTGAGGCTACAACGAGGACTTTTGCATCTGCATAGAGAGCACAAAAACCTCTTGCCAGGTCAAGGGCATAAATAAAACCAGTGCAAGCAGCATTTATATCACAACTAGGAATATCTTTGATGCCCAATTTTTTTTGCAATACACATGCAGCACTGGGAATGTAACTGTCAGGCGTAAAGGTAGCCGTAATAATATGAGTTAAGTCTTGGGGTTCAAGGTGGGCATCCTGAAGGGCATTTTGAGCGGCAACCAAAGCCAGATCAGAACAGGCCTCATCCTCAACAATGTGCCGTTTTTTAATACCTGTTCTGGTTGTTATCCACTCATCCGAAGTATCCACTAATTTTTCCAAGTCGTCGTTGGTCAAAATCTTGTCCGGCACATAAAAGCCGAGACCACAAATTTGCGTTTCTCTATCCATGTAAATGATCCTATTTTTTAAAGGCTAAAGCACAGGACACAAGACGTAAGCTAAAGATAATTTTTTCACAAGACGCACAAATTCAATCAAATTTTCCTATCTTAAATGAACTTTTCCTTCAGAACAAATAAATCACTCAACATTCAATTTATGAACGCGGCAAGGCCCTCTTACCAAAGATGCTCAATTCTCTGTTGGCGGATAAACCTTCTACCAGATGTTCATTAGCCTGGTTTTTAATAAAGGTAGCGGCCATATGCACTGCATTTGTTATGGCCTTGCTGTTGGAGGAGCCATGACAGACAATGGCAATGCCTCTTAAGCCAAGAAGCGGGGCACCCCCATATTCAGCGTAGTCAATTCGGCGCCCAAAACGCTTTAGGGCCCTGATCCCCAGGAGAAAACCAAGACGAGCCAAAAAACTTTTTTTTACCTCGGCCTTTAACAACTTGGTCAAAGATATGGCCAGGCCTTCCATAAGTTTCAGGGCAATATTGCCCACAAAACCATCGCAGACAACAATGTCTGCTTTGCCTGTAAATATATCCCGACCTTCTACATTGCCTATGAAATTTAGGGAAGACATCCTGAACAATTCAACTGCTTCCCTGACCAGCTTATTGCCTTTGCCCTCTTCCTCACCAATGGTTAAGATCCCGACCCGCGGTTTCTCTATGTGCAACACATCCCGAGCCAGGACATCCGCCATGAGCCCGAATTGAACCAAATGGTAAGGCTTGCAATCCACATTGGCACCGACATCGATCAAAATGGTCGGGCCCTTTTCAGAAGGAATGATCGAGGCCAGGGCTGGGCGCTCAACACCTTTGATTCGCCCCAGAATAAACATGCCGCAGGCCAAAGTAGCGCCGGAATTACCAGCACTGACTACACCATGGGCCTTACCTTCGCGCACCAACCTGAATGCCACCTCAATAGAGGTATTTTTCTTTTTGCGCAAAATCTCAGATGGCTTTTCTGACATGCCTGCGACTTCTGGAGCATGGACAACTTCAATATCTAACCCATTCGTTTTATGTTGTTTTAACTCCTGGGAAAGAATCTTTTCATCGCCGACTAGAATCAGAGAAAGCCGTTCTGCCCTGGCGGCCTTTAAAGCGCCTGGGATAACGACTTGGGGACCGTGGTCCCCTCCCATGGCATCGATAGCAATGCAAGGGGTTTGCTTAGGCATCCTCGCGCCTTAAATATTGTCTCCCTTTATAATTGCCACAACCAGGACAAATGCGGTGGGGCAATGTGGCTTCGCCGCACTCGCAGTAAATAAAATTGGGAGCAGAGATATGGTCATGAGACCTGCGCATACCTTTTTTGGATTTGGATGTTTTCTTCTTTGGTACAGCCATGATTTCACCTCTTCTTAATGGTTAAACTCGAGTAGTTGAGTTGTGATGTTAAACGGATATGCTCTCAACCTTTACAATCCTAATTACCCTTAACTTTAAATTGTTTTAACACAGCCAGCCGTGGGTCGCCAGCATTTCGCTCACAACTGCAAATTTTTTCATTCAAATTTTGACCACAATGTGGACAAAGACCCTTGCAGCTCTCTGAGCAAAGATACTTATCGGGCAAGGCAAGGACAAATTGTTCCCAAAATAAATGCTCTATATCAAGCTCCCAGGCCCCATCAATAAAGCGGAGCAGAGGTTTTTGAACATGGTCAGGTTCAACCGGCTCAAACTCCTCAAAAAGGCCAAAAGAGTAATCAACACCAACCCTCGCCTGCTCCAAACAGCGGTTACATGGCAAAAAAACAGAACCGCTGATTTTTCCCTGGATGTAAAATCCTTTTTTTTGGGGGATAATACTAAGCCAAACGACTAAACTTTCAGCCATAGCGCAGGGCAACTTGTTTTTCTCCCACAAGTACACCCACGCCTGGTCATCTTGAAAAGAAAATTCCCGGCCTTCTGCCGGGATGTCGGTCAAAGAGAGCCATTTTTTTTGCATAATCACCTCGGAAACAAGCTGTCTATATTGCGAATAATTTTCTTGTCAAGGAGTTTGCACTTGCTATTTTTGAGCAAGCAAGTTAGGAGAGTAAATTCTTTGGCATTGAGTGGATGAATTCGCGAGTTGCAAAAACCGTATGTTTTAGACCTCGCGAAATAAATTTTTGAGACAAATCAAAGATTTACATAACGAGTGAGGAGGTTCGGTTATGGGAAAAGAATGTGCTATCTGCGGAAAGAAGCCTCAGGTTGGGAATAATGTCAGCCATGCCAATAATAAAACTAAAAGAAGATTTATGCCCAATCTGCAGAAAGTCAAGGCCCAATTACCCAGTGGACAGGTAAAGAAAATTAGCGTGTGCACCAGGTGCATTCGCTCCGGCGCTGTCGTCAAGCCAATGGCAAAATAAAAAAAGGCGGCTAAACCAGCCGCCTTTTTTTATTTTGTAGAAATAACACCCTGGCCTAACTTCGCTATTTGTCCTTCCTGTAAAACTCGAAACACATCTCTTCTTTCCACTTATCAACCTCATCTTTATAAAATGTGAGGGGCATTTCCATTTTACACGACCTGCAAACTACCCTGGCTCCTGCTCACCGGCCAACGATCTGAACCGGCGAGTTACAAAATTTGCACTTTAATTCAGGGCCGTTAGCATCATTCACTTTATCCCTCCTCTTCTCTCCTAAATGCTACTACTTAAGTGTCATCAATCTGTGAATCTTGTTGTAACTATCTATTTTGATTATCTAAGTTTGTGGCCAACTGAAAACTGCTCCCAGAGCGAAATTTGCGCAAAACATATATCAATTTCTTAAGAGTTGTTTAAACTCTTCCACAGTTAATCCAACTTGTTTTATGATTTTCCGTAATGTGCCTTTTGCTATTTCTCGATGATCCGGAACAACAATACGTCTATGAGGATACACGACTTGTCGTAGGATTATATGACTGCCTTTCTGCCTGTCTCTTTCATAACCTACCTTTGACAATGCTGACACTACTTCTCGTCCCGATACTCTTGGAAGTATACTCACACTGCTACCTCTACAATTTCTTCATCAATGGATGGGGGAATAGGTTCATTGTGAGCTTTCAAACTTTCAATATATGCTTCAATTGCTTCTTGAATATTCGTTAACGCCTCAACACGTGTTTCTCCTTGAGAAATACAGCCAGGTAGAGAAGGAACCTCTGCAACAAAGATCCCATCTTCATCTTGTTCAATAATAACTCGATATTTCATAAATGCCTCCTATCTTTATTTGTTGGCTAACTATCAATAATAAAAGAATATTCGTTTATCCTGAATACTCCGTCAGCTCTGCCCGCAAGCAAACTATAGCTGGTTCCAGGAGTTTGCACCTGCATAAAAAAACAACCATCAAAATAGTCATGCAAACTTACCATCTTAAATGTGCTGGCTACAGACTCTTAAGCAAGCTGCTGAATCCCTTCCAGAACCCAGGAAGAGTTAGGCTCATCGGTTTGCCGACTAAAATGCCATACTTCGCGCACCTGCTGAGGATTACTTTGCTCTGGCTCTTCACGCATCAGAGCATCAAAGTAAACCGAGGCAATGGTTCTGCCCCCTTCCTCACGGACATCCAACAGCCTGGCGTTTACAAGCAAAATTTCTGTTTTGCCAGGATGCGGATCCTCCTGAGCCTGAGCCTTGATGAAAGCAAATACTTCCGGGCTTGTGAACTGCTTTATATCCTCCAGATCCCTTTTGTCCCAGGATTCCTGCATCCTTAAAAAGGCAGCCTTGGCCCCTTTTAAAAACTCCTGCTCATCAAAGCCGTCCGGGAGTTTTATTTCCGGTTCGGACGATAACTGCCCTCCTGAGCCCGTACGCAAATTGTCCCATGATGCTTCCGGACGGGTTGAAGACTCATATCTTGTTCCGGAATATGACGATATAGATGGTTCTTCAGCAGGTCTTTTCGATCGCATAAACTTAAAGATAAGAAAGATCACTCCACCAATGATCAACAAATCCAGGAGGTTGGGACCATGAAATGGTCCACCAAAAAAAAGAGAGCCTAGCAGGCCGCCCATAGCAAGACCACCTAGAAAGCCCCACAATCCAGGACGTGAAAAGGTTGATCTCTGTCCACGGGAGTTGGCGTATGATTTACTAGTATAAGGTTTGGAAGGAATTTTTTTGGTATAGCTGCGATTATAACTTGGCCTGCTGCCAAAAGAACGCCCTCCGCCAAATCTTTTACCGAAGGCTTGGTGGTCAAAGTCCAGAAAAAAACTAAAAATCAAAACAGGAATCAAAATTATAAGCATCTTCTTCCAATTCATTATTTCCTCCGTATTCAACGTTCAATGTTCAATGTTCAATGTTGAAATCTCAACTTTCTGACACGATTAACATCCTCAAATTACTACACAATTGAAGAGTGCATTTTCTGAAATGCATTACAAACGGGTTGGGTAACACATCTTGGCGAAGATTGCGGAAGTGCTGTGCATAGGGAGGTTATTCCATCGAACTTTCGAAACCCATCATAACAACAGAAAAGACATTAAATAATATTCTATTGGCTAACCCCATTATGCACAGCCCGCAAGCAAGCCTTAGATGTGTCCAAGTCTTTGTTCGCATTGAAGAAAATGCGCTCGCAAATTAACTAAGAAAGTTGAGGTTGAAATTCTTACGCTTACCTGAATCTGTGAAGTTGTACTAGCAAACATGGCATCTGGGGTCAGACCCCTTTGCTTTTCTTCTCTGTCCACTGCTCACTCATAAAACAAGTAATCGACGAAAATTAACGGATTCAGGCGCTTACCTCTGACAATCAACATTGAACGTTGAACATTTAAGCTTCTTCATGTTTATGCGGAATTTGACCTAAAGGATGGACATGGATGTGTTTATGCATCACCACTGACTGGTCGTACACGAGCTTGCCCTGTTTCATTAAATATTGTTTTTTTGTGGTCTGGGCAAGAAAATCATAGTCATGGGAAATGATAATCTGTGCAATGTCTAAATCTTGAATAATCTTGATAAGTTTTCGCCTGGTTTGTTCGTCCAGTCCTGTAGTAGGTTCATCAAAAATAAGTGCTTCCGGCTCCATGACAAGGACAGTGGCAATGGAGACCAGTTTTTTTTCTCCGCCAGAAAGGTTATGTGTAAACCGTTGTTCAAACTCGCTAAGGCCAAGCTTGGCCAGTATAGCACGGGCAAGTTCCTTGGCTTTTTCCGGAGAGTGACCCAGGTTTAACGGGCCAAATGCCACATCTTCCAAAACAGTTGGGTAGATAAGCTGGTCATCAGCATTTTGAAAAACAAACCCAATACGTGGCCTAATCTTTTGAAAGTCCTTTTCGCTCCTTATTATTTGACCGAAAATTTCAATCTGTCCGCTCCTGGGCTTAATCAGGCCCATGATGATGTGAGCCAGAGTTGTTTTGCCGCTACCATTGGGCCCAATTATACCTACCCGTTCTCCGGAGTAAAGCTCAAAGTTTAATTGATCGAGCAAAGCCGACCCATTTGGATAGGCAAAAGAGATATTTTTTAAAGAAACTAACTTCATAATAATAATAATGTTGAATGCTGAATAGCGAAGCGTTGAATTATTTAAAAAAAATAGGGTTTATATATTCCAGCATCAACAACACGGAGGCAAATATAGATGATGTCAGGAAAAAGGAAAAGTCTTTTTTGGTCAAGGAGAATTTGTGCAGAGAATAAAATTTTCCCTGGAAGCCCCGGCAGAGCATGGCCTTGTGCACCTGCTCTGCCCTGTCCCACGATCTGACGAGGATAAGGCCCAAAAGGCAAGCATAAGTTTTATAGGTGTGCAGGTTGGTTTTAGGGTTAAATCCCCTGACTTTCAGAGAACGTAACAGCCTTTTTTTTTCTTCTTCGAGGACAAAAATATACCTGAATGAAAAAATCAGTAAATAGGTAAGCTTTTCTGGCAGGCCTAGCTGTTGCAAGGCATAGCCAATGGTAGGCACAGGGATGGTGGAAATAAGAGCAATAAAGATGGTCATAATTGCATTGGCTTTTAAAGTAATTTGCAAGGCCAAAATCAAACCCTCTTTGCTGGCAGATAAAGGGCCAAGAGAGAACAAGGTCTGCCCCGGATAGGAAAACGGGAGCACTGCCCAAAGAAAAAGTATAAATGTATTTATGACCAAGAGCCTGGATAGAAGCTTTTGCAGGGGAAGACATGAAAGAAAATAGAGAATTACTGCACTGGCAATACCAGCAGAGAGGACAGGCAACGAAGAACTAAGAGCCAGGACAACTGACAAAATAAAAGCCTGGACCAGTCTTATTCGCGGGTCCAGGCTATGAATAAAAGATTTATAAGCTATAAACTCCTGCTCAAGCATTTTAACCCGAATCTACGTAGTTCACTAATTAAATTTAATGTCCGCTCTCTACTTTTTGCTCTTGAAATACATGGCAATGCCCATAAGACCTAGAATATAGCCAATGCCCCCAAAAATGTCAGCAAAACTTATCGGCCTTTCCTGTAGAAGAGTAAGCTTTTCCATAACCGGCTTAAGTTTTCGATCCAGCACTTTGTTCAAGACCTTTTCCAGGCTGGCGGTATCTATGTTACTGGCTGCTACAACCTTTGACTGAACCTCAGTTTCAGATTTTTGGGATTCTACAGGCGTATCAATATCAGCAGTCTGTGCCGTATCTTCGGAAATTTCATCCCCAACAAGTTCATCAGCCGGGATAGGCCATGTGTTCTTGTGGCCCATACCAGCAATCAACTCAACTTCAAGATCCAATTTTTCTTTAATGGCCTTTTGAGGAATAGGTATAGAAACCTCTCCCTGGTCATTAGTCTTACCCTGGACCAGAACTTGGCCGCTCTTTTTATCCAGGATCTTGACCAGGCAGTCTTGCGCCTTGTTGCCAGAGGCAAATTTTCCCGTACAATTGATTTTTCCCCCTTCTACCCAACAGAAAACATTTACCCGATGGGCCAGAGAGGAGCTAATAAAGCCTAATGTAAGAATGATGGTCAATAATAATTTAGCCATGTTAGTTCCTAGTTTTTGTTTTTGGGTTTCTGGTTTTTATTAAATAATCAAAACTCAATACACCTTCTCCGCTTCACCTTTTTTCTATCATTTCAGGCCGGACCTTGTGCAGAAAAGAAACCGTCAAGCTGGCAATTATGCCCTCCACGACCATGACCGGAATATGGGCAAGAATAATGAGTTTAGCTGCCGGCAAAAAAGCCTCCCCTGAAAAAGCTAGACTTATGGCCACCAAGAATCCGCTACCCAAAATACCCAGAGCACCCAGGCAGAAATTTACAAATATATTTTTTTTGAGCTTTACAGGCAAACTATAATAGAGCAAACCGCAGACAAGCGCTGGTCCTGCCATAATCACAGTATTTACTCCAAGGGCAGTGAGCCCTCCAAATTGAAACAATACTGCCTGCAAGAACAAAGCTACCAAAATAGCCAGAATGCAGGCTGGACCCAAAATAATTCCGGTCAAACCATTCAGGACCAGGTGCATATTAGAGGGTCCAATGGGCACATGGATTAAAGACGCCACAAAAAAGACCGCTGACAGGATAGCGGTCTTGGGGATCTGATTATAATCCAATTTTTTTAGGGCCCAGGCCGTGCCGATAACAGTTAGTCCGGCCCCGGTAAGCAGTACCGGAAGACTTAAAACACCTTCAGATATATGCATGTGTCTATCCTTATCAGGCCAGATCTATACAATGATCTGGCCTGTACTTGTTTTTACTTTTCTTGCCAATCCAGGAATTGGACCCAGAGTACAGCCCCAATCTCAACATCCTTATCCTGGCCATCTTTTTTTATTTTAAAATCAGCAGTATTCAAGCCGGCAAACCCCCACCAACCAGCTCGAGGAGGAGTGTAAGTAAATACACCATTGGCATCAGCCTTGACCACTTGAGTGATCATGTATTCCGAAGGAGCCTTTACCTTATGCCCCTGGTTGTAGAACTCGATTTCAACATCACAATAAGGAACGGGTTTTCCATCTACCAGCACCTGGCCTTGAAAAGTATTTCCAGCATACAGACCAAAAGGACGGGTCAAGGGAATAATCTCTGTTTTCAAACCAACGGGTTCATCCCAGCCTTCTTCATCGCCAAACGCAGCAACAATGGTTTTGGTGTAATGGATAATGAAACAGTCTTCTGCTGGCTCCCAATAAGGTTTGGGCTCCATATAAAATTTATAGACTCCGGGCCTTTTCACCTTAAACTTGGTTTCCCAGGCAGTATGACCCATGACCTTGGTCTTTTTGAGCTTAGAAAGTAAATCTTTGTTTTGGGAACCAACCTTAACACCAAATTTCGCAGGTTTAACCAGTTCCATGCCTATCATCTCAAAAGGATGAGAAAAGGATAATTTCAAATCAACCACTTTATTCTCCGGTGCAACCATGGACTGGGAAGGAATGACCATGCCAAAATGGGCAAGACACACAGAAGGAATTAAAACCAAAAGAACAGGCATAAAAAATTTAAAAATGCGCATAAAAAAACCTCCGTTTTGATAATTAAAATATAACTACTTATAATGTAAAACTTATTTGAAAAACGTATCATTAGTCAAGAAAAAAATAAATTTTCTGTCTCCCGACTTGACGTTGAAAAAGCTATTCTTATTCTTTTCTTGACAAGTGATTTCTAGTTTGTTGAGTTTACCTGTCTTTTTTTTAAGTATAAATTTCAAGAATATTTAGCTATGAACAACAAAATTCATATTGTTTATGGAAATCTTACCGAGGCAAACGTGGAGGCCATTGTTAATGCAGCCAATTCGCGCCTGGCTGGAGGTGGAGGCGTGGACGGGGCCATCCACCGGGCAGCCGGGCCAGAGCTTCTTCGGGCCTGCCAAAAAATCGTGGCTGAAAAGGGATACCTTCCCCCGGGCCAGGCGGTAATTACTCCGGGCTTTAATCTCCCGGCCAAATATGTTATTCACACTGTTGGCCCTATCTGGCACGGAGGGCAAGGTAGAGAGGAAAAGGTCCTGGACCAGGCTTATGCTTCCTGCCTTGAACTGGCCAGCGCACATGGGGTAAAAACTATTGCCTTCCCGGCCATTAGTTGTGGAACCTATGGCTTCCCCATGCAACTTGCCATCCCCATTGCCATAAACAGGTGCATAAAAGGGCTTGAACAAGGACTGGTTCAAGAAATTTATTTTTATTTATACTCAAAGGAGAGTTATGAGCTTTGGGATGAAATGGTGGATGAGTTGATGGGTTAATGAGGCAAAGATTAAAAGCAATATTTAGTTTATTACCCCATTAACCCATCAACCCATTTACTCATTTACTCAATTCAAGGAGCTAAAAATTGGATATGACTATTAAAGGAACAACAATTCTAGCGGTTAAGGATGATCATGGCCTGGCCATGGCCGGTGATGGACAGGTTACTCTTGGTCAGGGCGTGATCATGAAACACACTGCGAGAAAAGTCAGGCGATTATATAAAGACCGGGTTGTGGCTGGATTTGCCGGGGCCACGGCTGATGCCTTTACTCTTTTTGAACGTTTTGAAGCCAAGCTGGAAGAATTTAGGGGCAATCTTGTCCGAGCCAGTGTGGAGATGGCCAAAGACTGGCGGACAGACAAGTTCCTGCGTCGCCTGGAAGCCATGCTTGTTGTGGGCAACATCGAGAATCTCTTGATTATCAGCGGCGCCGGTGACGTCATAGAACCGGATGACGGCATTGTGGCCATAGGCTCAGGCGGCCCCTATGCCCTCGCAGCAGCCAGGGCCTTGAAACAAAATACCAACCTTTCCACCAGAGAAATTGTTTTAAAAGCCATGCATATAGCCGCTACCATTTGTGTGTACACGAATGACAATTTTGTAGTAGAAACCTTAGGGGAGACGGGAAGCTAAGAAATTAAGGTATGAGGAGTTATTGTTCAACAACAATTAAAACTAAAACTTGCATAAATCAGGATATTCTATGAGTACAACTTTGACCCCAAGAGAAATCGTTTCCGAACTCGATAGATATGTTATTGGTCAACGAGAGGCCAAAAAAATGGTGGCCATTGCCTTGCGCAACAGATGGCGCAGACAAAAGCTCGATCCGGAGCTGAGGGATGAAATAGCACCTAAAAATATAATTATGATCGGCCCGACCGGGGTGGGCAAAACAGAAATTGCCCGTCGCCTGGCCAAACTGGCCGGGTCGCCTTTTTTTAAGGTAGAGGCGACAAAATTCACAGAAGTTGGCTATGTAGGCCGTGACGTAGAGTCCATGGTTCGCGATTTAATGGAGATTGGCGTGAGCATGGTTCGGGAGGAGGAAATCAAGCGCGTCAAGGTCAAGGCCGAAGCCAATGCTGAAGAAAGGCTACTGGATCTTCTTTTGCCAATAAAAAAAACTCCCTCTGAGTTTGGTACTGGTGAAGTAGAATCCACACATGATTCCACCAGGGAGAAGCTGCGCAAATTGTGGCGTGAAGGCAAACTTGATGACCGTTTTGTTGAGGTCAGTGTCAAGGCACAGGGCCCACATGTCGAGATCATGGCTATGCCAGGCTTGGAAGATATGGAAATGCAGTTTCGGGATATGTTTAGCCGCATTTTCCCCAAACGCAAGAAAACCAAAAAGGTCAGGGTCAAGCAGGCCTATGAACTTTTGGTACAGGAGGAGAGCGAACGTTTAGTGGACATGGACAAGGTCATAGAGATTGCCAAAGAAAGGGTTGAGCAGAGCGGAATTATCTTTATTGACGAGATCGACAAGATTTGCGGCGGCAGCGGCCAGACCAAGGCAGATGTCTCCAGGGAAGGAGTACAGAGAGACCTATTACCTGTGGTAGAAGGATGCGTGGTCAACACCAAATACGGCATGATCCGCACAGACCATATCCTGTTTATTGCTGCTGGTGCATTCCATTATTCCAAGCCTTCGGATCTGGTACCTGAACTGCAGGGAAGATTCCCTTTGCGCGTGGAATTAAAAGCCCTGACCAAAGATGATTTTTACCGTATTTTAACTGAGCCACAAAATGCCCTGACCAAACAGTACAAGGCACTTCTTGCCACAGAAGGGATAGAGATCGAGTTTACAGACAGCGCACTAAAGGAAATCTCTGCCTTTGCCCAAAAGATAAACGATGAAACTGAGAACATAGGCGCCAGAAGGCTTTATACAATCATGGAGAAAATCTTGTCTGATCTTTCTTTTGAAGCGCCAGAGAGGCGGGGAGAAAAGGTGGTCATTGATGAGGCCTATGTGCGCGAACAGCTCAAGGATGTGCAAGAAGACAGGGATCTGTCCAGGTATATTTTATAAGGATTTAAGAAAGAAGTTGAGAAGTTTGGGAGATAAGAAGTTTGGTGAATTAATTGCCAGACTTTCTCAACTTCCTATCTTCCCATCTTCTTAACTTCCTCCTGATAATAACGCGCAGCAAAAGGGAACTATCTATAAAACACTTTCGGCTCCGGTTCAAAAATTTGGCCGGTAAAAAATTTTTAACTTTTGTCAAAAAATTGCCAAAAAATGCTTGCTTTTTTTTGAAGTCATCTATATAGGTCACACTCATTGTTGGCGTCAGGTTTTTAGGATTTAAGAACTTTGTAAAAGGAGGAAGATTTTTATGAAACGTTTTGCACTGCTGGCACTGATTGCTGCTTTTATTCTGGGCACAGTTGCCACTGCTTCTGCTGTAGACATCAAAGCCAAGGGTTCTTGGCGGGTCGTAGGTCTTTGGTCTGACAACAAAGACTTCACTAATCAAGACGGTGAAGACGACTTCATGGCCAAGCAAAGAGCAAGAACTACCTTTGAGTTCGTTGCTAGCGAAAATCTTAAAGCAGTAGCTCAGTTCCAGTTTATCGATGGTAAATGGGGTGATAGTGGCGTTCAAGTAGGCGATACATTTACTACAGTAACCCGTCAGCTGTACTTGAGCTTCAATCTGCCTGAAACTGCTATCAACATCAAGGCTGGATATCAGGGTATAGCCACTCCTTCTGCTGTTGGATACTATGCTCCATTAGATAGCCGTGTTGGTGGCGTTGTTGTAAACGGTCCTGTTAACGATATGGTAGGCTTGACTGTTGGATGGTTCAGGGCAAAGGACCTCAATGCTAGCGAAACCACAGACTACAGCTCACAGGATGAAGTAGATCTGCTTTATGCAGCCTTGCCTGTAAATGCCGATGCTCTGAGTGTAACTCCTTGGGCTTTGTACGCTATAATGGGAGATGACACCGGAACTACAGGTTCCATGACCGTTACTAAAGATGCCTCTGCTTACTGGTTGGGTGTTGCTGTAAAAGCAGACATGTTTGATCCAATCGTTGTTGCTGCAGATTTGATCTATGGTGACTTTAATGATGATCTTGCTGCCAATGATCAGGCTGGTTGGGCATTCGCCGTTGCAGTAGATTACAAGATGGATACTATGACTCCTGAAGTATTCTTTGCCTATGCTACAGGCAATGACGATGATGCAACTGATGGTAGCGAGACTATCCCCAATATCGCTTCTGACGCATACTTGACCACCATGTATTTTGATGCCTCTTCATTGGGTGCTGGCATTGCCAATACAGATGTTGCCGGTTTGTGGGCTCTTGGCCTCAAACTCAAAGGCCTCTCTTTTGTAGATGGCGTAACTCACAACTTTTCTATCATGTACGCCAAGGGTACTACCGACAAGAATTACTTAAACACCACTGGTGCTGACCAAGCAACATTGACAGAAAAAGACAGCCTCGTGGAAGTAACCCTCAACTCAAAGTATATGATCTACGAACAACTGGCCGCTATAGTTGAGCTTGGTTATGCAAAAGCCAACTATGATGAAAATCTGGGTACACGTGGCAACGACTATAAAGACGAAGCTGCTTGGAGCCTCGCTGTTGGCTTGAAGTACGACTTCTAGTCTAGACTTATAATAACAACCCTGACGCCATTATAAGGCCGGAAAGGTAAAAGCCTTTCCGGCCTTTTTTATGAACTCGTTTTGCAGGGTGGATTTTGACTAAAGGGGGTTGAACCTTATTTTTGATTTTTTTGTTAAACTTTGTAACCATAAATACTTATTTTGTATTTTAGCTATTGAGACAGCGATTTTAACCCAATGGGAGAGATTGCCACGGGCAGCTTCGCTGCCCTCGCAATGACAATCTCGCCCCCCTGTCATTGCGAGTGTAACGAAGCAATCTCAAAGTTTAAACTGCAAAAAAAATCGCTCAATTTTGGATTGAACAAGACAACTATAGAATAATTCCAATTCCAGGAGAAGCATCACACATCCTAAAGCTAAAGCTTGAATTCATCAAAAGAGTTGCATAACAAAGCTATTGATTCACTATCCTGTATCGATAAAACCTTCCATATAACTCAATAAACTCATTACCAACAAAATGAAAATCCTACTTTTTTACCCACGCTGCCTTAATGAAAGGGTGACAGACCAAGATCACCTGGTTGTGCCCATCGGGCTTTACTCCATTGCAGCCCTGCTTATTGAAAAAGGATATGAGGTTGAAATCATCAATTGCTATGATTTCGACCCAAGCCCTGAAAACCTGAGGGCTCTGTTCCTCCAGAAAAAACCGGATGTGATTGGCTGTTCAGTGTATAATGCCAACAGATGGGGGGCCTTGGATATTGCCAGGATAGCCAAAGAAATTTTGCCGGATTCATTTGTGGTTTTTGGCGGGGTGGCTGCCACTTTTATGTGGAAGCATTTTTTAAAACATTTTGATTTTGTGGACGCCATAGTCCTGGGTGAAGGCGAATACACTTTTTTAAACCTGCTCAAGGAACTGGAAAAAGGTAAAAAAGGAGACATTTCAAGGGTCAAGGGACTAGGACTGCGTAAAGATGGCCAGATTACGAACACTGGAGAAGCTGAATTCATACAGGATCTGGATAAATTACCCATCCCGGCAAAATATTTCACTTACAACCATTTGTCGCTAAGCCGTGGCTGTCCTGGAAATTGTTCGTTTTGCGCTTCACCAAGATTCTGGAAACGTAAAGTCCGTTTTCACTCGGCTGATTACTTTGTTGAAGAACTGGAACTTCTAACTCGAAAAGGGGTTAATTTTTTTTACATTTCCGATGACACCTTTACCCTGAAAAAATCATTGATCATTGAAGTTTGCCAAAAAATTTTAGCCAGGAACCTGGACATTACCTGGGTGGCCATTTCCAGGGTGGATCGCATCGACGAAGAAGTACTCTATTGGATGCGCAAGGCCGGCTGCATTCAAATAAGTTTTGGGGTGGAAAGTGGCTCTGAAAAAATACGTCAAAGGCTGAACAAAAAATTCACCACAGAACAAATCGTAAAGGCCTTTGAGTTAACCAGGTCTTATGGTATTTTGCCCCGCGCCTATTTCATCTATGGCTCACCAGGAGAAACCAGGCAGACCATCCAGGAAAGCATAAACCTGATGCAAAAGATAAAACCCCTGAGCGCTGTATTTTATGTTTTGCATCTGTTTCCAGGCACGTCACTCTTTGATGAATACAGCCATAAATTTAGACTGGGCGACAAGGTTTGGCTGGAGAAGAGAGAAGATTTTCTTTATTTTGAGCTCGATCAAAAAATAAAAGAAAAGGACATACTCAAATTTGGAAAATCATTGCGCTCAAACTTCTACACAAGCCTTCCCAGGTTTGCCCTGGAAATCGAGTTGAAGGAAATCAAAGAGTTTTATCCCCTGTATGCGGATTTTTATTCCCGACTGGCCATGACCTTCAGTCATGGTGACTATGCCCGAATAGAAACCATTCCCGATAAAGACCAGGTGGCACAAGAGTTATATGCCAAATCCCTAACCTATTCTCCCAACAGCCGAGCTTATCTTGGCCTTGGAATTCTGGCCCAGAAAAGAGGTGACTACCTGGATTCTGTCAATATTCTCAAGCAAGGGGTGACATATTTTCCAAACAATGATATGTTGAATATATGTCTGGGAATAAGCTTCATGAATCTGGGTCAGTATGATCAGGCTCTGAAGCATTTTCTCCCCTTTGAACACAACCCACAGGCATTGGCCAATATTGTTGCCTGCTACCATGCCCTGAAGGATTATCAGCGCAGGGATGAATACCAGAGACGACTGGAAGGCAGATAGGAAGATGAGAAGATGGGAGGATGGGAAGCTGAACGACCACGGACTTTCAATTTCCCCCTTATTCACCAACCTTCTTATCTCCTTAACTTCTCAGCTTCTTAACAGAAGCTTCTCAACTTATACACTTAAGGAACTACGTGAAAGATCTCCTTTACCCCGGTCTTGATGTCGGCTCAGGCACGGCCAAGATCATTGTCCTGAACGCCAGAGGCAGAATTATCCACGAACGCTATAAACCCACCCACGGCCAGCCCCTGAAAATGGCTTCCGAATTCCTTGTGGAACTGGAAAAATCCTTTGCTGAAGAGAATTTCGCCACCCTTGTCTGCACCGGCAGTGCCGGCAAATCAATTGCCAGGCTCCTGGGAGTTGAGTTTATAAATGAAGTCATTGCTCATACCAGGGCAGTTGAGTTCTTTTTCCCCCGGGCAAGGACAATTATTGATATTGGAGGAGAGGATTCCAAGCTGGTTTTGTTAGGACGACAGAGAAAGGGGAAAAGACTTTATATTGAAGACTTTGCCTTAAATACCCTCTGTGCAGCCGGGACCGGGGCCTTTCTGGACCAGCAGGCAGCACGGCTTGGTTATTTAATAGAGGATTTTTCCAGCCAGGCACTAAAAGCCGAAAGGATACCAGCGCTAGCCGGGCGGTGCACGGTATTTGCCAAGTCAGACATGATCCACCTCCAGCAAATGGCAGTTCCTGACTACGAAATAATCGCCGGCTTATGCTTTGCCATCATCCGCAACTTAAAGAGTAACCTGGCCCGTGGTAAGGATATCCTCCCACCAGTAGTCTTTCAGGGAGGGGTAGCAGCCAACCTGGGAGTGAGGCGGGCAATAAAGGAAATCTTCTCTCTAAAAGAAGGAGAGCTGATTATCCCTGAACACTTCGCCACCATGGGCGCAATTGGCGCGGCCATCTTCTCCCGGGAAGAAGGCAAAAGAGATAATCAGTGGCTGCAAAAAAGATCCCTTCTAAAAAAGGGGCCAGTAGAGACCGAGCGCTTGCCATCCCTTTCTGTCGGTATAAGCAGAAGCAGAAAAAATGTTTCTCTCGACCACCCATCCTCGATTCACACCTTTTTAGGAATAGATGTGGGTTCTGTCAGTACGAAAATAGCGGCTGTAACCCTGGGAGATAATAGTGATGGATTTCAGGTCATTGCCAAAACCTACTTGCCCACCTCGGGCCGTCCTCTCCAGGCTATTAAAAAGGCTTTGGCAGACATCGCCAAACAGATGAAACCAGGAACCGTGGTCGCTGGTGTAGGATGCACGGGCTCAGGGCGCTATCTTTGTGCGGATTTTGTGGGGGCAGATGTTGTACGCAACGAGATCACTGCCCAGGCCAAAGCAGCTCTGACCTTAGATCAGGATGTGGATACGATAATTGAAATCGGAGGCCAGGATTCCAAGTTTATCTCACTTCAGAATGGTGTGGTTCTGGACTTTACGATGAACAAAGCCTGTGCCGCGGGAACAGGTTCTTTCCTTGAAGAACAAGCTGTCCGCCTTGGAATAAATATAGAAGATTTTGGCGATCTGGCCATGAAAAGCCGGGCCCCTGTCAAAATGATGGAGAGGTGCACAGTCTTTATGCAGTCGGATCTGGTCCACTACCAGCAACAGGGAGTAACCAGGGAAGATCTGGCCGGAGGATTATGTTACGCCATCGTCTATAATTACTTGAACAAGGTAATGGAAAAGAGAAAGGCCGGGGAAAAAGTGTTCTTTCAGGGAGGAACGGCCAAAAATAAAGGTATTGTTTCTGCTTTCTCCAGGGTCTTGCAAAAAAAGGTTATCGTGCCGAAATATTGTGAAGTAACCGGCGCAATTGGAGCTGCCCTTTTAGCTGCTGATGAGAAGATACCGCGCACCAAATTTAAAGGCTTTGAGCTAAGCGAGCTGGATTATTCTGTTTCTACTTTTGAGTGCTCTGGCTGTGTCAACAATTGTCAGATCCAGAAGTTGGTCACGGCCGACAAGGATACCTTTTTCTACGGAGCCCGCTGCGAAAAATACGAGCAAGCAAGGCAATCTAAGGCCGCTCTTCCTGACCTTATAGCGGCCAGGAATGAATACCTAACCCGGTGGCAGATAAAAAACCAGGACAAGGAAAAAATCGGTATTCCAAGAGCACTGGTCTTTATGGAGTGGCTTCCTTTTTTTGGAGTTCTTTTCCAGGAACTGGGTTTTGACGTGGAAATCTCTGATCATTCCAACGGTGAGCTCATACAGCAGGGAACAGGAGTCGTGGTCACTGAAACCTGTTTTCCGATCAAGCTGGCCCATGGACATCTTTTAAATCTCATCCACAAAAAAGGAGTAAAAAACATTTTTCTTCCCCAGATCGCTGACCTCTGCCAGGCAAACCCTGCGGGGACAGAAACAGAAGGATCAGGGCAGACATGCCCATTGATTCAAAGTCTACCGTGGATAGCTCCCTCCTCTATTGACTTCAAGGCCAGCGGGACGAGACTTATTCAGCCTATACTGCGCCCCGGGCGTTCGGCTCACTTTAAAAAAGGTTTTAAATCCCTGGCAAAAGAATTGGATGTCAGCTGGAGGGAGATGAATCGAGCCCTGGACATGGCTTGGAGTGCCCAGAGAGAGTTTTGGGGGGCTCTTATAAAAAAAGGAAAAAAAATCCTGGATGAGAGAGAAGGAGAAGACCTCCTTATTCTGGTTGGCAGGCCCTATAATGCCTTTGATCCGGGATCCAGCCTCCACCTCTCGCAAAAGCTGTCCCGCATCGGGGCCCTTGCCCTGCCCATGGACTTTCTTCCCCTTGAAATAAATGACCCCGATATCTACTGGGGATATGGCCAGAAGATACTGGCCGCAGCCAGGTTCATAAGCTCCAGCAGGAGGCTGTTCCCTATATACGTGACCAATTTTGCCTGTGGTCCTGACTCTTTTATCTTTCCCTTTTTTAAAAAGGCCATCGGTGATAGGCCCTGCCTTGAATTAGAGATTGACGAACACAGCGCAGATGCCGGGATTATGACCAGAATCGAGGCCTTCTGGGACAGCCTGAAAATGAGGAAAAGAAAAAACTATTCCCTGACCAAGGACAGGAAACCTGCTCAATCAAAAATAAAAAAAGGTCTTTCTGAAAGAACACTTTTTATCCCCTATATGTCAGATCACGCTCTGGTCCTGGCGGCCAGCTTTCGGAGCTTTGGGATAAAGGCCCAGGCCCTGCCTCCTTCAGACGACGAGACCCTCCGGCTCGGCCGGGAGGTGACATCCGGCAAGGAATGTCTGCCACTCGTGCTCACTCTTGGAGATATGCTGAAGCTCCTGCAAAAGACCTGTTTAAAGGAAAACCAGATAGCCTTTTTTATGCCCACCACCACAGGCCCCTGCCGGTTTGGACTTTACAACAAGCTACAAAGACAGATCATAAATGAACTGGGGTTCAAGAATGTTGACATCTTTTCTCCCGATCAAAGCGCAGCATATGGTGATTTTGACCAGATAAGCGGAAAATTTTCACGCCTGGCGTGGCAAGGGATTATGGCTGTTGATGTGTTGCAGAAGCTCTATAGTGAATTCAAACCTTACCTGCTCTCACGCGAAAAGGGGGAGCAACTCTATAGATCTTTCCTGGGAAAAATAGGACGGGCAGTGGAAAAAAAAGGGGACATCCTCCACTTGATGAAGGATGCATGGGAAGAGTTTTCCCGGCTTCCCTACCGGGCCAATCCCAGACCAGTGGTAGGAGTAATCGGAGAGATTTATGTTCGTTCTAACCAGGCGGCGAATAGTAACCTGTTTAACACTCTGGAAAATCTGGGACTGGAGGTCTGGACGCCATTTATGGGCGAATGGCTCAACTACGTGAACTTCACATCCAGGCGCTGGGCATGGCGTGAGAGGCAGTGGAAAAGACTTTTCAAGCTGCTGGTAGAACATTTAATACAGAAAAGGGATGAAGAGCGGTTTTTCTCCCTCGTGAAGAGACTTCGCTCCATGCCTGAACCGGATACTTCAACACTGATCAATTGGGCTAAAGATTACATCCACCCGGAATTTGAAGGAGAAGCTATTTTGAGCGTGGGTAAGACCGTGGATTACATACGCAAAAAGGCAGCTGGAGTGATTAATGCCATGCCCTTTTCCTGTATGCCGGGAAGTATAGTGGATGCTGTATTAAAGAGGCTCAGGCAAGATTACGCAAAATTTCCTGCCCTCACCCTTTCTTTTGACGGTCAAAGGCAGACAAACATCCTGACCAGACTGGAAGCGTTTGTATATCAGGTAAAGCAATACAGGCGCATTCCATCTTCTCCGCCCAAACAAACTTTTCCTGGTCGTCATTCGTAAGGATCAAATAAGGGTAAGATGTTAAGTAGTTGAGCTGTTAAGTTAGTTGAGTAAGTGTTGAAAACCTTATCCCATTGGCATTTAGCATCTAGCACTTCCTCCCCTCTTCTTTAATCTTAGAAAACAGCCACCCCTCCAATAAATCCTTGGACCAAACTTGCATCGCAATGCTGTGAGCCGCAGGGTCAAGAGTTTAATAATCCAGGTCTCTTCTTTTTGACTCCCGACTCTCGACTCTTAGACTCTTGACTCAAAATGTTAGCCCGTTACTTGACAATATGATATTTGATTCATAATGTGACGTTTCGTTCATAATTTGAACACACATTCTAGGTTTCCAACTCAAAAAATTTCATGGCCCTCATTTACGAATCCCGCCAAAGGCGGGATTCGTAAATGAAATACAACCTAAGTTGAGCGATTTTTTTTCAGTCCAAACTTTGAGATTGCTTCGCTCCATTTTGCTTAATCTCGCAATGACAGGTGCGAAATCGTCATTGCGAGGGCAGCGAAGCTGCCCGTGGCAATCTCACCGAAAATCACTCAACTTTGGTACAGTTTACCGGACGCACCTCACAATTTTGGACAAAATCTATAAAAGTGATACGGGAGTTCATCAGGAATGGAAGAAAAAAAACTTACCAGACGTGAAAGGGAAAAGATGCGCCATCGCAGCGAAATACTAGAAGTGGCTCTCGATCTCTTTTCCAGCAAAGGCTATCATAATGTCTCTATGCATGAGATTGCCAAAACTGCTGAATTCGCTGTGGGCACTTTGTATAAATTCTTTAAAAACAAAGAAGATGTCTACAAAGCCCTTATTTTTGAGATTGCCGATCAATTTCATTCGGCTATTGATGAAGTGTTTCAGGGAACAAAAGACGAATATACCAAAATCATGGACTATATCCGGGTCAAAGGAAAGGTATTCATGTCCAATGCAAAAGCGATCCGACTTTATTTCGCTGAAACCAGTGGAGTTAAATTTAATCTTAAAGCTACACTAAGTACGGAACTCCAAGAACGCTACGAAACTTTTCTGAATCAGTTAAGTGAAGTTTTTGCCAAGGGAATTGAGAAAGGAATTTTCCGTGCTGCTAATCCTTATTATCTTGCCCTCTCTCTGGAAGGAATTGTAAACAATTTTCTTTTTTGCTGGCTTGAAGACCACGAAAAACATCCCTTCGAGGAAAATATCGCTGAAATTGAAAAAATCTTCTTTCAGTCTGTATTGACTGTAAAACATGAAGGGTGAGGAGATACGCGCAATGATTAGATGTTTACAGAAAATTTTGCTGACCATGTTGCTTATTTTTGTAACAGTGTTCAGCACCAACACAGGAAAGGCCGAACAGAAAGA
The DNA here is from genome assembly GCF_018704065.1 of Desulfovulcanus ferrireducens. Lineage (NCBI taxonomy): Bacteria > Pseudomonadati > Thermodesulfobacteriota > Desulfovibrionia > Desulfovibrionales > Desulfonauticaceae > Desulfovulcanus > Desulfovulcanus ferrireducens. The sequence continues at coordinate 75,118 of NZ_JAGUQP010000003.1, forward strand.
AGATACCATTACCCTTGAAGAGGCCATCCAAGAAGCGCTCTCCAATAACACACTCATCCGGGAAGCCATAGAAAATCAACACGCAAGCTTAGAAGCACAAAAAAGCGCCAGGGCTGATCTCTTTCCAAAATTATCTGTTTCCTATGCTTACACCCATTTAAACGATGCTCCTTATTCCAAAACAGGTCCGACAAAGGTGTATGTTGGAAAAAATGACAACTTTTCCTGGGATCTAACACTTACCCAGCCTGTTTTCACCGGCTTTGCACTGGTGACCAAACAAAAAATTGCTGCCCTTGGGATTAACTTACGCAAAATTGAAAAAGAGCAGGCCATACAGGATATCGCCAAACAAGTTAAGGTGGCCTATTTTCAAATCTTACTGGCCCGCAAGTTTTTAGAGGTGGCCCAGGAAGAAGTTAACCAATTGAAGGCCCATGTACACGATGCAAAACACTTCTATGACCAAGGTATGATCCCCTATAATGACCTCTTAAAATCCCAAGTTGCTTTGGCAAATGCCCGGCAAAAACAAGTCAGGGCAGCGAGTAATCTGGAAATGGCCATCGCCACCTTAAATACCTTGCTCAGGCGAAATATTAACCAAAAAACACGCATTGAGGACCCACCGGCCTTGCCCCATGAAATCAACGGCCTTCCAGAACTCTTTAAGCAGGCCCTTCGCAACCGACCCGAACTCAGGCAACTGGAGATAGCATTAAGGGAGGCTGATTTGAGGATACAGATGGCCAAAAGTGCTGATTATCCACAAGTTGCTCTTATCGGACGCTATGAGCAAACAGGTGATGACCCATTGGCAACCAATAATGATTTTAGCAACAGCCACAACTTAAGTGTTGGTGTCCAACTCTCCTGGTCTTTTTTTGAATGGGGCAAAACCCGCTCAGAGGTCCAAAAGACCATTTACCAGAAAAAGGCCCTGCAGGAAAAAGTTGAAGGTATCAAGGAGAGTATCCTTTTAGAAGTGAAAAACGCCTATCAAAAGGTAAAAGTAGCTAAAGAAAATATCTTTACTGCGAAAGAGGCCCTTTCCCAGGCCAAAGAAAATTTACGCATCACCAACCTGCAATATCAGCAGCAGATTACCACATCCACTGAAGTACTTGATGCGCGGACCTACCTTACCCAGGCCGAGGTAAACTACTACTCAGCTCTCTATGGTTATAGAGTGGCTAGGGCTGAACTTAAACGGGCAGTTGGAGAAAAATAAAAAGGAGAAAGGCAGATGGGAGAGCAAAAAAAGGCCAGCAATAAAACCGCATGGATTATAGGATGTTTAATCCTGATATTTCTAGCGATAACAGTATTTAATTTCCTTGGACTCAGAAAAAAGGATGATTCTTTAGCGCCAAAGGAAGAAAAAGTACCGGTTCAAGTTGATACAGTCAAAAAAGGAGAATTGGACTGGTTTTTGGATGTCACAGGCGACCTAAAACCCTTTCAGGTTGTAGATGTCCATCCCAAGGTCGCAGGCAGGATCATAGAAAAGATACTTGTAGAAAAGGGCGACTGGGTCAAGAAAGGACAACTTTTGGCAGTTCTGGAAAAAGATACGGTCAAAGCCCGGGTAAACCGGGCCCGGGCAGAGGTGGAGGTAGCGCAAACAAACCTGGAAGTGCTGCAAAAAGATTACCGCCGCATAAAAAATCTCTTCCGGGAACATGCCGCGCCAAAACAAAAACTGGATCATATCCAGGCCGAGCTTAAAGCAGCTAAAGCCAGGTTAAAGCAAGCCGGGGCTGTTTTGAAAGAGCTTCAAATCCTTTATCGCAACCATAATATTTATGCCCCGTGTAAGGGAGTAGTGACTGCCCGTTATGTCGACCCTGGAAATCTTTCAGATACAGAAATACCTGTTTTGCGTATCTCCAACGAAAAAATCCTCAAGGTGGAGACCTCCATTCCTGAAAGAGATTTCCCCTTTGTGCGCAAAGGCATGGAGGTCACCTTCCATACTGATGCCTATCCGGAAAAAGCCTTTTCCGGGCAGATAGCCATTGTTTCTCCCACGCTAAATCCAAAGAGCCGCACCGCAAACATTGAAATACATATCCCTAACAATGATCTTACCTTACGCTCAGGCATGTTTGCCCATGTAAGGTTATATTTTGGCAAAAAAAAGGCCCTCATTATAAGTCGGGATGCCTTAAACAAGGTGCCTGGCACAGGTAATTATTATGTTTATGTGATCAAAGGACAAAAGGCTTACTTACGAAACATTCAAACAGGGCTCAAGCAGGGCAACCGCGTCCAGGTCATTTCAGGACTGCATGAGGGAGAGCAAATAGTGGTCAAAGGCCAAAACAGGTTAAAAGACGGCGTGCTTGTGGAGGTTAAGGAGAAAAGAGATGAAACTAACTGAGTTTTCCGTCAAACAGCCAATAGCTACTTTGATGCTTCTTCTGGCCTTTATCCTAATCGGTGCTGTTTCCCTATCCAAGCTCAGCATCGATATGTTCCCCGATATTGAACCTCCGGTTGTTTCCATTCTCACCACCTGGCCCGGGGCAAGCGCCTCTGACGTAGAGACAGAGGTGACCCAAAAAATTGAAGATCAGGTAAATGCGGTCAATAATCTGGACAGCCTGACATCCAAATCCCTGGATAACCTTTCCGTAATTTCCTGCAAATTTGAATGGGGAACAAACCTGGATACAGCTACCAATGACATACGAGACAAACTGGAACTGGCCAAAAGGGATCTGCCAGATGATGTTGAGCCGCCCATGCTCTTTAAATTCAGTAGCGCCACCGCCCCGATCCTTTTTATGACTGTCAGCGCAAATAAGACATGGCCCAGATTGTACCATTTAGTGGATAAATATATCTCGGACGAGCTAAAGCGCGTTCCCGGTGTTGGAGCTATTCAGCTCTATGGGGGCTTGCGCCGCAGGATAAATATCTATTTTGACCTCAACAAAATCGAAGGATACCGTCTATCCATACCCAGGATCAATCAGATACTGGCTGCTGAAAACCTGAACGTTCCTTCCGGGAATATCAAGTCCGGCTTCCGCGAATATTTCGTGCGCGTTCCAGCGCGATACAAGGATGTGGAAGAAATTAAGAATACGATTATTGGTTTTTACGATGGAAAACCTATTTATCTGCGCGACGTGGCCAAAGTTGAAGATGGTTATAAACCGCAGGAGTTAAACGGTTGGGGTGACGGTAAAAACGCCATTGTCCTTCTCCTGCAAAAACAGAGTGGGAAAAATACAGTAGAAGTTATTCAAAGGGTTAAGGACAAACTTAAACAACTCCGCAAAAACTTGCCTTCCGATGTAAAAATCAACATTGTCCTGGACAATTCAGAAAACATACTACTTAGCGTCAAAAACCTGCGTAGCACTCTTTTGTGGGGTGTTTTCTTTGTCATCATGGTCACCCTGCTTCTCTTACGTCAGGTAAGGCCAGCTTTCATTATTGCCCTGGCCATTCCTTTCTCACTGATCACCTCTTTTATATTTCTCTATCTCTTTGGCTACACCATAAACCTGATTTCTCTCATGTCCCTGGCCATTGCCTCGGGCATGGTCGTGGATAACGGCGTTGTGGTCCTGGAAAATATCATCCGTCATCTGGAACGTGGTTCATCTCCTGTACAGGCTGCCATTAGCGGAGCGTCAGAAATGGGCATGGCTATTACAGCCTCGAGCATGACCACTGTAGTAGTCTTTGTTCCGCTAATGTTCCTCACTGGACTGGCCGGCATCATTTTTAAACAGCTTGGCTTTGTCATCGTGATTACCATCTTGGCCTCGCTTTTTACTGCCCTGACCATGACACCCATGCTCTGTTCAAAATGGGTCAAAAAAGGCATCCCGGAGAAAAAAGGTCGAAAAAAAATCTTGGGGCGCCTTTACAATTTAAGTGAAAGTTGGTTCAATACCCTGGAAAAAGCATATGCGAGTCTTCTTGCCTGGGCATTAGAACACCGCAAAACTGTCTTTTTGCTAGCCGTATCTATTTTTATCAGTAGTCTTTCCCTGGTCCCCTACCTTTCTACTTCTTTTATGCCTGAAACAGATACAGGAGATATTAGTATTGATTTTCGCCTGGCCGAAGGAACGCGCATTGAAGAGACCAACCGGGTCGTGGAAGAAATCCTGCAAAACATTGATGAGGTGGTAAAACCAGATGAATTTCGTCACTCCTATGCCTTTGATGGTCAATCTGAGCAGGGCAAAGGCGTGGCCTTAGGTATGGATGAAGGTCCAAATGTGGGCCAAATCGGGTTCAAGCTGGTAGATCGGGACCAAAGAACCAGGAGTGCCAAAGAAATTGCGGCCCTTCTCAGGGAGCGAGTCCAGAAAATACCAGGAATTACGCGGATCAAGGTGACGGCCCAGGACCCCATTACAGCCATTCTCATGGGCAGAGGCAAACCGGTTTCACTGGAACTTCAAGGGGCTGACTTAAACGAGCTCATTGCCTTTGCAGACAAGTTAAAGGCAAGTCTGCAAAATATCCCGGGCCTGGTGGATGTGTCCATAAGCCAAAAGGACCCGCGACCCGAACTATGGGTAATCATCGACCGGGCAAAAGCATCCTCGCTGGGGCTGAATGTGGCCTCTATTGCCACTGTCTTAAGGAACTATTTTTACGGAAAACAAGCAACCAGCTTTCGCGATAGCGGTGATAATTTTGATATTTTTACCCGGCTGGACAAAGAGAATAAAGACAACCTGGATCACTTGCTAAGAGCCCCCATTTTTACTCCTGATGGACGCATGGTTCGCTTGCGCAATGTGGTCAGAATCAAAGAAGGAAGTGGTCCAATTGAAATTGAGCGCAAAAACCGCCAAAAAATCGTAAAAGTCGAGGCAGACCTCTTCAAACGTTCCCTGGGCGAAGCAGTAACTGACATTAAAAAGGCCATAGACAAGATGGGAATTCCTTCTGGAATCTCCTTAAGTTTCGGGGGTGATATTGAGGAACAGGCCAAAGCATTCCATGATTTGACTGCACTTCTGGTTCTGGGAATCATATTAGTTTATATGGTCATGGCCTCTCTTTTTGGAAACCTGCGAGACCCCTTGATCATCATGTTTTCTGTCCCCTTTGCCTTTAGCGGAGTTTTTTATGCATTTTACTTATTTGACGTCACTTTAGGAATTATCTCTTTTATGGGTATCATCATGCTTTTAGGGATCGTGGTCAATAATGCCATTGTGCTTCTTGATTACACCCATCTTTTGCAAAAAAAAGGCAAAAATCTTTTTGAAGCCGTCACCCAGGCAGGCCAGAGTCGCTTAAGGCCTGTGCTTATGACCACGCTGACCACCTTTTTTGGCATGCTGCCCATGGCCATATCCAAAAGCGTGGGTGCAGAGGTATGGAATCCGCTGGGAATAACCATGCTTGGAGGACTTTTACTTTCTACCCTGGTCACCCTGGTGCTGGTACCTACCATTTATTATCAACTGGAACTCAGGAAAAAAAGTCTTGGTTTCTGAAATGCATTGCAAACGGCTTGGGTAACCCAATCTTGAACTTTGCTTGCGGGAAAACAGAGCATCGGGATGAATGGGCTAAATATTTTGCGATATTGACCATAACTATCGATAATAAAAAAGAATATTTGTTTACCTAAAATATCCCATTATGCTCTGTCCGCAAGCAAGTTTTAGATGGGTCCAAGTCTTTGTACCAGCATGAAAGAAATCAAGACTAGAATAAACCATGGAAATTAAGTTTATAAAAAGGTTTGGCTACAAGCTCTTATACGATGTTTTTGCAATTTAATGAAAACTGATATCTTAAACCTACTTTTCTCCTTTTCCTTCTTTGCCATCCTTGGATGGATATTGGAGGTCTCCTATCGTTCTTTGCGGGACAGACGATTTGTCAACCCTGGTCTCTTAAAAGGACCTTACCTCCTTCTATACGGCATAAGCATATTGGCACTTATGGGTGCTGTTTACCTGTTACAGAACTCCAATTTAATACTTAAAACTTTCGTCTATTTTACAATTACAACTGGACTTGAACTGGCCTCCGGATTCATTGCACAACACCTTTTTCAGACCCGTCTTTGGGACTATTCAGATCAGCGTTTTAATTATAAAGGCCACATCTGCCTTAAATTTTCAATTTACTGGATATTATTGGCCTTTGCCTTTGAATATCTCATCTTGCCCCCATATCAAGGTTTTCTCGCCTATCTTTCACCAGGCGTCAAAGTCCTTTTTTCCGGTGTGACGATTTCAATAATGTTTGTGGACTTCTTGATGGTTTTAAGTAAAAAGTTATTAGACATGGAAGTAGATGAAGAAAGCTTAAGAACAGAATTTACAAACCTGGCCAGGCCCCTGCTTGAAGACCCCAGAGTACTCAAACTTTCAAAATACCCGCATCATAGGGGCAAAACACGGCTTACACATGTAAAAGAGGTGGCTTATTTGAGCTTTCTCTGGGGCAAACGGCTTTCCCTGGACTGTAATTCAATTGTCCGCGGCGCCCTGCTCCACGATCTCTTCTACTACGATTGGCTGCGTGAAGGTCCAAGACTACACGGTTTCAGGCACCATAATATTGCTCTCAAAAATGCGCGTAAAATAGCCAGCCTCTCCAAAAAAGAAGAGGATATCATCAAAAAACATATGTGGCCACTGACCATTGTGCCTCCGCGTTATATGGAATCGTTCATTGTTTCTTTGATAGATACATTTTGCTCTCTAAGAGATTATACAAGGATAAAAAATAACGAAAACGCTAAGCTGGCTTCTGTTTGCGCTAGTTTGAAGGCTGGAAAGAAAAATGACAAAAACCCCTAATAAGATATATTTTGCCGGAATAGATATAGGCTCCACAACAGCCAAGGTGACCATCTTCGATAAAGAGGACGACCTGGTTTTTTGGCGTTACCGTCGCCATCAGGCCAAAGCCATAGAAACGGTTCGAGACATTTTCAATGAAGCCATCCTGGAGTTGGGCGACGTGGAACTCGACTTGGCAGTTACCGGCTCTGCCGGGATGGGAGTAGCCGAAGTCTTTGGTCTGCCTTTTGTTCAAGAAGTTGTGGCCTCTGCATACTTTATAGAAAAGTTCTATCCTGAAGTCAGGACATTTATTGAGATCGGTGGGGAAGACTCCAAAATCATCTTCTTTGACGATCATTTCCGTCCTGACATCCGGATGAATGGCAGTTGTGCCGGAGGAACTGGAGCCTTCATCGATCAAATGGCTGTGCTTTTGGATGTTGGAGGTAGAGAACTAAATGCCCTGGCTAAAAAATCCACCAATATTTATCCTATCGCCTCCCGATGCGGCGTCTTTGCCAAGACCGATATCCAGTCCATGTTAAGCCGTCACGTATCCAAGGAAGATATTGCTGCCTCTATATTTCATGCAGTTGCCCTGCAGGTACTCACTGCACTGTCCAGAGGACGGGAGATAAAAAAGAAGATACTTTTCGGAGGCGGCCCCCTTACTTTTTACTCAAAACTTCGTAGAGCCTTTATCGACATACTGGATATCAAAAGTGACTCAGAGTTGGTTATTTCTGACCATTGCGAACTCCTCCCCGCCATGGGGGCGGCCATGATCCGAAACGGCAAACCTTTCCTGGCTAAGGTTAGTAATATTTTATCAGTGCCTGAGAATGGAGTCGCCCGGCAAACAAACAACGACACAAAAAGGCTGCCTCCCCTGTTTGAAAGCAAGGCCGAATTTGAGACATGGCAAGAAAAACATGCACAGGCCATGATTCCCAGGGTTAATCCAGCAGTTCTAGAGGAAAAAAATCTTTTTTTGGGTGTTGATTCCGGCTCAACAACCACAAAAATTGTCCTTATTGATGAGGAAGGGAAACTGGCCCTTGGTTATTACAACGCCAACAATGGTGACCCCATCCAAGCGGTAAAAGAAGGGTTGGGTAAGCTTAAGAAAAGATTTGCAGCGCTCGGCTTTTCTCCCCGTATAGTTCGAACAGCTGTCACCGGTTATGGCGAAGACCTTATAAAAGCTGCCTTTGGATTAGATGACGGCGTGATTGAGACCATGGCCCATTACCGTGCAGCGCGACAGTTTGAACCAAATGTCTCTTTTATTTTGGATATCGGCGGACAGGATATGAAAGCGATCTATATTCATAATCTCGCTGTGGCGGAAATCCAGGTCAACGAAGCCTGCTCCTCAGGATGTGGTTCCTTTATTGAAACCTTTGCCCGCTCGCTGGGATACAATGTTCAGGAATTTGCCAAAATCGCATGTGAAATGAATTCGCCCTTTGACCTGGGAACTCGCTGCACAGTCTTCATGAACTCCAAAGTAAAGCAAGCCCTTAGAGAGGGGGCAACTGTCTCTGATATTTCAACCGGACTGGCTTACTCAGTCATCAAGAATGCACTGTACAAAGTACTCAAACTAAAAAATATTGATGTTCTGGGAAACAAAATAGTTGTCCAGGGAGGAACTTTCCGCAACGCAGCTGTATTACGCGCCTTGGAGCTATCGCTTAACAAGGACGTGATCAGGCCTGACATTTCAGAATTAATGGGTGCCTACGGTGCAGCCCTGACAGCCATAGTAAATTACCAGGACAAGCAGAGTAAACCTGCTGCCTTTACCCCTATTTGGAATCAGGAGCTAAAAACTGATTTTTCCAAAAAGGAGATCCACTGCAACGGTTGCGAGAACAAGTGCGCAGTTTTGAAGCTTACCTTTGCTAATAGAAACTGTTTTTATACTGGGAACCGGTGTGAGCGGTATTTTAGCAACAATCCTGATGTCCAGCAAAAGGGGAATAATCTTGTTGACGAACAGACAATACTCCTATTTGACAGAAATAAAGAGCCGGAAAAGGAGCCGATTCTCACCTATGGCCTTCCCCGCTGCTTAAACATGTATGAAAACTTTCCTTTCTGGTGTGCTTTTTTGACCACGTGTGGATTCAGGGTGGTTCTCTCCTCTCCCTCTAACTTCAACCTCTACGAAAAAGGCGCTTGCACGGTCATGTCAGAAAACATCTGTTTTCCTGCCAAGCTCGCCCACGGCCACATTTTCGACCTTGTTGAAAAAAAAGTGGACAGGATATTTTACCCCACAGTGGTCTGTGAACAAGAGGAATATGAGGATGTTTTGAACACTTATAACTGCCCGGTGGTTACAGGATATCCTGATCTCTTAAAAAGCGCTGTCAACCCTAAACAAAAATTTGGGATTCCACTGGATAGCCCAGCTATCAGCTTTAAGGACTCAAAGCTTTTAAGGGACCAGCTCTATCTCTTCTTTAAGCTGTTTGGAATAGATTACTGGACGATATCCAGGGCTGTGGAAAAAGGACATACAGCACAAAAGAATTACAAGGGGAGACTTAGAGCCCGGGCAAAAGCTTTGATAGCCAAAGCAGAAGAACAGGGAAAAACAATAGTGGTCCTTGCTGGTCGACCTTATCACCAAGACCCGCTGATCAACCACGGTATCCCCCAACTGCTGGCCGAACAAGGTGTGGATGTTATCAGCGAAAATGCCCTTCCTTTAGCCCCAGAGCAGGTCTTCCTGGATGATATCAATGTCCTCACCCAGTGGAGTTATACGAACAGGCTGTACGCTGCAGCCAAGTGGGTAACTCAAACTCCCAATGCCCAATTGGTTCAGCTAACATCCTTTGGCTGCGGTCCGGATGCCATTGCTACTGATGAGGTCGGAGAAATCTTACGTGGCTGCGGAAAGATATATACTCTGCTCAAGATGGATGAAATCACCAACCTGGGTGCTGTCAAAATCAGGTTGCGCTCAATGCTGGAGACAGTAAAGGAGAATGCTGAGAGGGTCCAAAGAAAAGATAAAAAAAGAAAAATTGCTCGAACCTTAACACCCAAAGACAAAGAATGGACCCTGATTGCCCCTTTTTTTTCTCCCTTCTATTCACCTCTGATCCCGTCTGCTTTCAGACCACTTGGTTATCGGGTTGAAGTGCTCCCGCCCCAGGATAAGGCCTCGGTTGAATTAGGCCTTAAAACTATCAACAACGACATGTGCTATCCCTCTATCCTTGTTGCGGGCGACATTATCAAGGCTTTCCAATCAGGGTTATACGATCCTGAAAAGACCGCTGTTATTCTGACCCAGACCGGCGGTCAATGTCGTGCATCTTCTTATGTACCTCTTATCAAAAAAGGACTGAACACAGCCGGTCTGGATACGGTTCCGGTAATCAGCATATCTTATGGGGGTGTCAATTCTCAGCCGGATTTTGAGATTGATGAAAAGGGGCTGGTCAAACGGTTGGCCCTGGGAGTTATCTTCGCTGATCCCCTGGCCCAAATGTATCTATCCACCGTGCCCAGAGAAAAGAATCCCGGGGCATCTAAAGCCCTTCACAGCAAATATCTTTCAAAAATGGAAACAGGGATTGAGAATGCTGATTACTATTATCTTTTAAATCTTCTTAAAAAGGCCATTGCGGACTTTAACAGGGTTGAAATCAAAAAGGAACACGTTCCCAAAATCGGAGTCGTGGGCGAAATTTTCGTCAAATACAACTTTTTTTCCAATGGAAATATCATCGAGTGGCTTTCCAACCAGGGTGTGGAAGTAATTCTTCCCCCCTTGCAGAGCTTTTTTGCCCAAAAATTTATCAACGAAGCATATGCCCATAAGGCCCTGTTTAAACACTCTTTGATTGACTACATCAAAACCAGGATGCTTGAAATTTATACAAATTTCTACCTTGGTCAAATAAAGCGGGTCATGCAAGGTTTTCGTTTTTACCGGAAGTCTCATGACCTAAGAAAACTCTCTGAAATCACTAGCGAAGTAGTCAGTCTAGCCAATCAGTTCGGCGAGGGCTGGCTTTTGGCAGCCGAAATGATCGCCATGCTTGGAGATGGAATCAGTAACATTGTTTGCTTGCAACCATTCGGCTGTATTTCCAACCACATTACCGGAAGGGGAATGGAAAACAAACTCAGGGAGATGTATCCTCAGCTGAATCTGCTTTCTCTCGATATGGACGCAGGGGCAAGCGAAGTCAATATATTAAATCGACTCCATTTTATGGTTATGAGAGCACGGGAACAGATAAATTGTGAGGCAAAAACACCAGTCGGGCCAAAAGCTACCCGGCGCTTTAGCATTCCCAGGCCATGGCCGCGCGAACTAAATGTTTTTTACAATTATGTGTCACTGGATGTTGAAAAATGGAAGTCATGGGTGTCCGGCTTGGAACTGTGGGAAAAAACGCGTAACATCAGGTTCAGAATTGGTAGGTAACCATTAACATTAAATTTAAAGAGGTGAAATCATGTCGGAAAATCAAATGAAGGATCGTATCGTCGAAGAGTTAAAGAAGGCTAAAGAAGCTGAGAGGATCACATCGGAAAAGATATATGACATCGTTAAGGAGGCGGTGGCCGAGACCATGGCAGAAACCAAAGCCGGTGTTGAGGAATTTCGCTCTATCGTCAAGGATGCTGTAACAGCTGCCGTTGAAGGATTAAAAGATGCCGAAGCGGACATTACAGAACACATCGAGGCTGTCATAGAAGGGGCCATGGCCGGCGTCCGCAGCCGCGGAGATCAGGCCGTCGATCTTATCAGAAAAGAAATCAATGCGCTTGAAACAAAACTTGAAACCGAAAAAGCTAAACTGGCCCAATCTCTTAGAGAAGGTCTTGAAGGAGCTAAAGAGGCAGGGGCAACATTGTCCGAAGAGCTCAGAGATCAGATTGAATCTGTTTTAACCAGCATCAAATTAAAAAGTACAGAATTGTTGGGTTTGACCAAGCAGACTGTAAAGGAAGCAGTCAAACAGGCCATAGAGTCCGGTGAGGATATAAAAGAGACCGTGGCCCAAATTACCAAGGATGCTACGGAAAAAGCCCTGAAAGAAGGCCGGTTCAGGGCAAAAAGGGTAAAGGAGATTGCCGAAAAAATCCTCTCTGGCGCTGTGGAGGCCGCTGAGGAGACCGGCAAGGAGATCAAAAATGTTGCCCATGGCGCATTTGAAGGGGCTCAAAAAGGAATCGCATCAGTAGTAGAGTCCATTGGAGATAAAACCAGGGAATTTATCCATGAGGACCTTGCCCGGACAAAGAAAGATCTTGAGGCAATCGAAGAGCTTTTTCTGGAAACTGTTCTCAGTGTGGCAAGACGCTCGCAAGAAGTGGCAAAAGAAGTCTTAACCGAACTTGTTGAACAAACTGAAAAAACGACTTCTGTCTTGAAAAAAGAGACTGGTCGTACAGCGAAAAAAATTGCTGAAAGGTTGAAAGAAACAGGAAAAGACGTTGCCAAAACCATCGCGGAGGCTGGAAGCAAGATTACACGCGTAATGACAGACGAGGCCATAGAACTCGGGAAAAAATCCGTAGAGGTAGCAAAGGGGGCGATCTCAGGTATGTTGAAGGGGGCAAAAGATGCCCTTCAAAAAGGAAAAGAAAAAGAAAAAAAGTAATTCTAAACTATAGTTTTTCATGGCAAGTGAAAAAAGCCATTAAGCCATATACTGTGACGTTATACAATGAAAGAGTATCTTGTTGGGCAAACTTATATATAGCAAGAATTAATTAATGAGGAGACTACTCTGTGGAAAACATTAAAAAATTCTTCAAAAATGACAGGTTTGCAGAACATGTCGGGATTGAATTACTAGAAGTGTCTAAAGGGTACGCAAGGGCAAAGTTAGAAATCCGAAATGAACATCTAAACAGTGTCGGGACTGTTCATGGAGGAGCAATATTCGCACTGGCAGACTTGGTATTTGCTGTTGCTTCAAATTCACACGGAACAATTGCTATGGGCATTAACGTGAGTATTTCCTATTTGAAAGCGGTTAGAGAAGGAACAATTTTTGCGGAAGCAAAAGAAATTTCCAAGAATCCAAAACTTGCTTCCTATACAGTGACCGTATCGGATCAAAGCGGAGATACAATAGCTATCTTTCAAGGGATGGTATACAGAAAGAAGGACAAACTTCCTGTCCCTGCAAAAGAGTAGAAGAGTCTGTGGCCAAACCCCATTTTAACTACCAGATTAGAAATCCTGGTTTCTTGAAAGCATTGCAAAGGGCTGGGTAACCCATCTTGGTATTGAACAAAATTATGAAAATTTGTCCCCTGAGTAGGGTTTGGCCACAGACTCAAATGCTCACAAAACAGGGAATCTCCAATCAATGGTAATGGTGAGTAATTTTGTTGACAATAACGAACACCTCAATAATTATATTATTTTCGTCAAAGTCTACTTAATTTGGGTAAACAATGGACCGTCTTTTCAATTTATCTAACAAAACTTTCGATATGGCCAATAGGGCCTGGAAAAGTAATGTCAACAGACGTTCTATTGGGATTCTACTTATATTGATCTACCTTGCTTCACTTGTCGTCATTGAACTGGGGCGAAGAAAGCTATTGCCTCCATCTATTTCAGCTCTGATACCTAGAAGTCATTTTTATGCCATAAGTTTTACTTTCACATTCCTGCTTTACATAGAGGTCATAGATCTCGTCTTTGGCCTTGCCCGGTCTGTTTCGGAAGCTCTAGGAAAGCAGTTTGAAATTTTTTCGCTGATTTTACTTCGCCAGTCCTTCAAGGAATTTGCCCATTTACCCGAGCCACTGCATTGGCCCAAAACAATCGACCCCATTTTGTATATCCTCTCTAATGCAGGAGGAGCTTTAATTATATTTTTTATCCTTGTATGTTATTATCGAATCCTTTACCATCAACCAATAACCTACGATCAAAAGGAAGAATTCCATTTTATCTCAGCCAAAAAAACAATCTCGCTCATCTTACTAATAACCTTTGCGGCTATGGGTATCCTTTTTTCTATTACATACATTCAATCACGCTATCCATTCGACTTTTTTACGACATTCTATACAGTTCTGGTTTTCAGTGACATCCTGATCGTTCTTGTTTCCTTACGTTATAGCCACGCTTTTCCAGTAGTATTTAGAAATTCAGGATTTGCATTGGCAACTGTAATGTTAAGGTTATCTCTAACAGCACCACCATACTATAATGCTGGTCTTGGTATTTGTGCTGCTCTATATGTTCTGGCACTCAAATACGCCTACAACCGCTTTGTTCCGCTTCGCAAAGCCAAAGGTTGACCTCTCTTCTTAAGGTTCTTCCACAAAAGAGTCTGTGGCCAAACCACATTTTGACTACCAGATTAGAAATCCTGGTTTCTTGAAAGCATTGCAAAGGGCTGGGTAAACCATCTTGGTGAAGCTTGCGGATAAGCAGAGCATCGGGGTGACAAAACTAAATATCCGGGGCTATTTGCCATAACTATCGACAATAAAAAGAATATTCATTTATCCCAAAGACCCCATTATGCTCTGCCCGCAACCAAACTATAGATGGGTCCAGGCATTTGCACCAGCATGAAAGAAATCAGGATTGAAAAAATTATGAAAAATTGCCCTCTGAGTAGGGTTTGGGCATAGACTCAAAAGCCTCCATCCCGCACCTCTGGCATTTAAGGCACCCGTTTTGCGAACATTTAGGTGTGGACAGACCTTTTTTATATCTTTGCCACTCTCTGAGTAAATAATCTTTGCTCACCCCTATTTCCAGCTTGTCCCAGGCAAAAACTTCGTCTGCATCCCGCTCCCGGTCCAGGTACCAAGACATATCACCGGGCCAGAGCTTCAACGCCTTGCGCCAGTTACCGTTCTCATCGGCTACCAATGTCAGCAAAGAGTGAACCTGTTCATCGCCTCGAGCCAGAAGTCCCTGGATTCTGGCCTGAAAAGCTTTCTCGCCCGAGAATCTAACACCTTTAAAACCTGAACACATCTTTTTAAAACGATGCAGTTTATCATTTAACTCCTTTTCTGAAGCCATAGGTGCCCATTGCATAGGTGTCCAGGCCTTGGGCACCAGACAACTAGCACTGATTTGAACTAGTTCCACTCCTTTCTTGCGTTTACCCTGCCCCTTTATTCTGGCTGACTGCAACCTCTCTAAAAATCCAGCCAAATCCTGCCAATCAGCTTCATTTTCTCCAGGGAAGCCTAAAATAAAATAGAGTTTCAACTTGTTAAACTGCAACGCGCTAATAAGTTCCACGGCCTGAAAAAACTTTTCGTCATCAAAACGCTTATTTATAGCTTTACGCAGCCTTTTACTTATGCCTTCTACGGCCAAGGTTAAGGTCCTGGTACCTGTACGCCGCAAAAATTCCAAAAATTCCCTGTTTAAGCCATCAGCCCTCAGAGACGACAAGGAAAATTTAATTTTTTGTTTGTTTAGGAAGCGCAAGAACGGATACAGACCCTCCCAATCAGTCAAAGCCGTGCCGACCAGCCCTACCTTTCTTGGTTTTACCTCAAGCACTATTTTCTGCACATCTTCAAGACCTGCTTGCCGGGGTGGACGATAGATAAAACCGGCTGCACAAAACCTGCACCCATACGGACACCCCCTATTGATCTCAATCAGGAGCATATCCCTGAACCTGGATTTAGCGTGGACAAAACAAGAATAAGCAGGTTGGAGGGGCCCAATGCCTTGGGACCCGATCATTAAAGAAGGAAAACCTGCTATTTGCCTTTTAACTTTTTTACTCTTTTTAGGCACAAATACCCCGGGAAGGTCGGCTATTTTTTGCAAAGAGGCTTCTTTGCTTTCTCCAGCAAGCCACATTTTCTTGATTTTTAGGACCAGAGGTACAAAAGATTCTTCTGCTTCGCCAGCATAGAAAAAATCCAGACTGGGAAGAATTGGGAAAGGATTTAAAAAAGCGATCGGCCCCCCAGCCATGACTAGTGGCCAATCGCTTCGTTTTTGGGCTAAAAGAGGAATTCGTGAATTTTTAAGAAGTCTCAAAACATTTACATAATCGCCTTCAAAGTTGAGACTAAAACAAATAAGGGGAAAGAGGGATAAAGGTTTTCCCGAGTCAATAGAGCGCGCAACCTCACCATCTTTTCCGGTGCCAAAAAAACGCTCTGCTACGAAAAAATCATTCTTTTCAGTGAGCAATCTATATACAACCTGCCAACCCAAGGTAGACAGGGCTAAACTCTCTTCTTCGGGAAAGACCAGGGCAATCGGTAGCCGACCACCCCACTCCGGGATTTGCGGCTTTACACGATCTCTATATACAAGTTCTTTCACAACATGATTGGTTTTGTGTTCTGAAATGAGTAAGTTGAGCAAATTTGCAAGCTGCTAGCTAATATATACATTGATTTTTCCACTCAACTTCTCACCCGAATAAATTAATGACCAACTTCAATCTGCTTGCATGCGAATAAAAGAGGGTATTTCAAACTCATCTTCATCAAAAATAAATTCCTCGCCTTGAGTATTTGGTGCGCTATTTTTCACTTCATTTTTATCAACCGCTCTGCGGCCCTGGCGTAGATACGTAGGAATACGCAAATCATCTTCCGAATCAGGATCAATCTGCACGGTGCGAGGCCTCTTGACTATACTCCCTTTTTCTTTTCTTGCCTTACTAATAGAAGTAACTCTGGAACTTTCAGTTTCAATACTTTTTTCGTTTGCATCTTCAATCCCTGTGGCAATGACTGTGATGCGCATTTCATCACCCACATTCTGATCAAAGACTGTTCCGAAATAGATCTTTGCATCTTCGTGAGCTGCCTCATGGATTATATTGGCAGCTTCACTAACCTCATCAATGGTCAAATCAGGACCACAGGTTACGTTCATGAGCACGCCTTTGGCTCCATCAATAGAGACGTCTTCTAATAAAGGACTGGTTATGGCTTTCATGGCTGCCTCTCTGGCGCGACCTTCTCCCTGGGCAATGCCTGTGCCCATCATGGCCAGGCCCATTTCAGACATGACTGCTTTTACGTCAGCAAAATCCAAGTTGATCAGCCCCGGAACCATAATCAAATCTGAAATGCCTTTAACTGCATAATAGAGTACTTCATCGGCTTTTTTGAGCATCTCCAAAAAGGTGGCTTTTTTGGAAGCCAAGGACAAAAGGCGGTCATTGGGAATGGTGATGATGCTGTCCACAACCTCTTTTAAGGCCTTGATTCCCTTTTCAGCCTGCATAAGCCTTTTTTTCCCTTCAAAATAAAAAGGCTTGGTAACCACAGCTACGGTCAGGGCTCCTAGTTCCTTGGCCACCTGGGCAATTACCGGTGCGGCTCCGGTTCCTGTTCCGCCACCCATCCCCGCAGTGACAAAGACCATATCACAGCCATCCAGGACCTCACGAATCTGCTCCGTACTTTCCATGGCGGCTTCCCGGCCAATATCTGGATTGGCTCCTGCTCCCAGACCTTTTGTCAACTTTTCTCCCAACTGCAGTTTAAATTCGGCTTTAGAGTGTTTCAAGGCCTGGACGTCTGTATTGGCAGTGATGAAGGTTACCCCTTTCATGGACGAACAGATCATATTGTTTACGGCATTACCGCCGCCGCCACCGACGCCGACCACTTTTATCTGGGCATTGCTTTCCATTTCAATTTCCAGGTATTCCATCTCTTCCTCCTTCCCCTTGCTTTTAGCCATTTGCTCCTGCCTTGCGCATTCAAAAAATAAACTAACTAATATCCACAAACCACTTACGCATCCTGGATAGGATACGGTTAAAGATATTTTTATCCCGAATTCGAAACCGCTGCTCAGAGCTTTCCTTTTCTGCTCCATATCTCAAAAGCCCCACAGCAGTGGCATACATCGGGCTATTGACAACATCCTTTAGTCCCCCAATTTGGATAGGATATCCTATACGGGTGGGCAGATTAAAAATCTGTTCAGCCAGCTCCTGCACCCCTTCGATTAATGCTGCTCCTCCGGTTAAAACTACTCCGGCTCCAATGGTTTTTTTGTATCCGGACTTAATCAGTTCCTGATCAACCAGAGCCAGAAGCTCCTCCATTCTAGGCTCGCAAATCTCGGCCAGAACATGCCTCGACAAACGCCTGGGAGGCCTGCCGCCCACACTTGGCACCTCGATCACCTCATCCTGTTGAACGAGATCAGCCAGAGCGCAACCGTATTTGATTTTAATCTGTTCCGCGGCCACCATTGGAGTCCTCAAACCAAAAGCAATATCATTGGTCAAATTGGTCCCGCCTATGGCCAGGACACTAGTATGCTTAATAGAATCATTATTAAAAACGGCCAAATCTGTTGTTCCTCCACCAATATCCACCAAGGCTACGCCTATCTCCCGTTCCTCTTCTGTCAGCACGGCCTTGGCCGAGGCAAGGGATTCCAAAACAATATCCTCCACATCCAACCCCGAACGATGACAGGATCGAACAATATTCTGGGCACTGCTTACAGCTCCGGTGACAATATGTACCTTTACCTCCAGCCTGACACCTGCCATCCCCAGCGGATCAGCAATGCCACGCTGATCATCAACAATAAACTCCTGGGGTAAAATATGGATAACTTCGCGATCCAGGGGAATAGCTACAGCCTTGGCCGCATCAATAACCCGCTCAACATCCCTGGTGCTGACTTCTCCGCCCTTAACAGCTATTACTCCGTGACTGTTAAACCCTTTGATGTGACTCCCGGCAATGCCTGCATAAACCGATCTGATTTCACATCCAGCCATGAGTTCCGCCTCTTCCAGGGCCTTTTTGATGGATTGCACAGTTTGCTCGATATTGACCACAACTCCCTTGCGCAGACCAGTGGAAGGACTTGTCCCTATACCAACCACATCTACCCCATCAGGTGATATCTCGCCCACAACCGCACAAATTTTTGTAGTCCCCAGATCCAGCCCTACGATCAAATCAGATTTGGCCATGATTCTATCCTTTAAAAGGTTAAAAGGTTTAAAGGCTAAAAAGCTAGGAGGCTAAAAGGTTTAGAGGCCAAGAGGTCAATTCTGGCTTCTCCACCTCTTCACCATTTTACCTTTTTATCTTTTAGCCATTACCTAAAACCTACCCATACCTGTCCGTTAAGAACATGGATTTTATTTACTTTGTTTAGCTCTCCCCTATTGCGCAAATCTTTCCAGACCAAGCTTAATTTATGCACATTTTCTAAAATTCCATCCATATCCAGGCTGAGCTTGAGCCGTGGTTTTTCCAAAAAAGCTTCCATCCTGTTTAAACTGGTCAAGTGTATCCCGGCCAAATCTTGCCAGGAAAAAGGGAACTTCTTCTTATCCAGCAAAGAAACTATTATTGGTAATTGCTCTTTAGCCCGCGTACATTGTGCATCTACATAAAGTACAGGTAGAGAAATAAAATTCTTGGGCAGCACCTCGGCTATACGCTCACCCAGCCGATTAGCATAAAAAAGCTTTTGGCCATATTTGACCCAAAAATAAGCTTGGCGTTCAACAATAGCGATCCTAATCTTGTCAGGTAGTTCCCGACGTACATAAACCTCTTTAATCCAAGGTTTTTTGGATAATTTATGTTGTAGTTCTGCAATGTTTAAGTCCAGAATATTCTGACCCAGGTTCAGCCCCAAGGAAGAAGTAATTTCTCCGTAAGTAAGGTGCTTACAGCCTTCTATTTCAATCTGTTTCAGGGCAAAATAATTACTACCTGTTACCAAACGATAACCATAGATAAGAGCCAGGCTTATGCCCGCTATAAAAACTAAACCAGCCACAATTTTCAGGCCCAATATGAAAATTGCCTTTACAAGCTCTACTAGGCCTTGCCTGACGTTACTCGAATTTTGTCGGTAACTTTTTACTCTGCTAACAGGCCTTTTTCTGGCCATGGCTTCTAGAGACATGGGACAACTTTAACCTCCATCTCCAAGGCAATTCCCCACATCTTACTCACTTTATTCTTGGCACACTCAATTAATTCCAGGGCCTGGCTAGTTGTCCCGTGACCGTAGTTAACCAGAAAATTAGCATGTAAAGCGGAAAAACCTACTCCTCCCAGCCGCTTTCCTCTAAAACCCGCTTGTTCCAATAACCACCCGGCTGAAACTCCCTTCACTCCTCCGTCAAAACCTTTTTTCTTCGCCAATAAGTTACTTTCCCGTGGGTTCAGGATTGGATTTTTAAACACACACCCTGCTGTAGCCTGAAGAACAGGTTGCGTTTTTTTTTTGCGCTCATACCAGGAGGCAATTCTCTTTTTGATCTCACCTGGATCATCTTTTCCAAGCCTTAAAATAGCACCTAAAATTAAATAAAACCCACTTGTTCTTTTTAATCTAAAATGTCGATAAGCTATGTGCGTATCCTCTCTATCCACCCAGAATATCCCCTGCTCAGGGACCCAGACTTTTGCCTTCTCTATTTTCGAACCTATTTCGACACCATGCGAGCCGGCATTCATGGCCACAGCCCCACCCACAGTTCCTGGTATCCCGGCCAATCCTTCAAGACCACTAAGACCTTTCTTTATGCACCAGCCCAAGAAGCGGGGTAAACTCAAACTCGCTGAAACTTCTACGAGAACCTCGTTTTCGCTTTCGTCCAGAATTTGGGGTGTTTCTCCCCCTGCCCATTTTATCAGGACCAAATCCACGTCTGCATCGCGAAACAAGACATTGCTCCCCCGCCCCAAAACAAAAGCCGAATCTTTTATCTCCGGCCAGACACGACCAAGTTCATCCAGATCAGAGCAAGAACGGGCCAGATAAAGCCTTCGCCCTCTGCCTCCGAGTTTTAATGTGGAAAATCTCTTTAACTCCGGTCTGTCTATAATTTGCATGAGCTTCCCAACTTCCTGATGAACGTATGCAATAGGCCCCTACTTCTCAGTTTCACCGCTTCCCTTCAAAAACTCTTCCCCTACTCTCCACACACTGCCTGCACCCAGAGTCAGAAACAAATCATTCGGTTTGAGTATCTCTGGCAGAGCCTTGGCCACAGCATCCAGGTCTTCAAAAAATATAACAGGAGTTCCGCTGACCTGCTTGATGCCTTGAGCCAGGCTGAGCCCATTTACTCCAGGGATGGGATCCTCCGAAGCCGGATAAATTTCTGTCAAAAGTAATAAGTCCACTTCTGAAAAGACACGACAAAAATCACCAAACAAGACCTTGGTCCGGGTAAACCTGTGTGGCTGAAACAGAACTACCAATCTTTTCTCCGGGTAACATTTACGAGCCGTTTCTAAAGTGACACGAATTTCAGTAGGATGGTGTCCGTAATCATCAACCACCAACACCCCGTCTAGCTCTCCTTTTTGCTCAAACCTTCGTCCTACACCGCCAAACAACTCAAGTCCTTTAATGATCTTCTCCTTGTCAATGCCTGCTTCTATGGCAATACCAATAGCAGCCAAGGCATTTAAAATATTGTGGCGACCTGGCTGGTTCAGACGGACACGGCCCCAATAGTTATCGAACATAAACACATCAAACTCTGACCCACGGCTACAATTTATGATTTCGGCCCGCAGATTATTTTTCGACCCAAATCCATAGGTAAGGACCGGTCTCTTGACATGAGGCAAGAGAGAATCAACCCCCGGATCATCTCCGCAAACCACATTGACTCCATAAAATGGTATCGAGTTCATAAATTGGACAAACGCGCCCTTGATTTCTTCAAGATCCTGATAATAATCCAAATGATCCGCATCCACATTGGTGACAATCGTCATAATGGGGAACAGACAGAGAAAAGAACCATCTGACTCATCCGCCTCGGCAATAAAAAACTCCCCAGTGCCTGGCAGGGCATTACTCCCATAAGAATTCAGACGACCACCAATAATTACAGTGGGATCCAACCCTGCTTCCTTAAAAATCGTACCCAAAAAAGAAGTGGTAGATGTCTTGCCATGCGTTCCAGCCACAGCAATACCGGTCTTTAAACGCATAAGTTCGGCCAGCATCTCTGCCCTGGGAATAATAGGAATCTGTTTTTCTCTGGCTGCTACAAGTTCTGGGTTGTCATCTTTGATGGCCGTAGATTTAACCACCACCTGGGCCTGCCGCAGATTATTCTGATCATGTCCGATATATATCTTAGCTCCCAGGCCTCGTAATCTGGCTACCTGCACACTTTCGCTCAGATCAGAACCGCTGACTTCATAGCCCAGGTTAAGTAATACCTCGGCAATCCCGCTCATGCCTGAGCCACCAATCCCGACCATATGTATTTTTTTTACTTTTCCCTGCATTCTTTTGTTTATTAGTTTAGTAGTTTAGTAGGTTATTGGTTAAATGGTTGATTAGTTTATTGGTTTATCTTGAAAGTCTTATTTCATACTCCCAGCATCCCTCTCACGCTGTAAGCTATTAACCAATCAACTAATCAACCAACTAACCGGCATAATTCCTCGACAATAATTTCAGCGGCATTGGGTCTGGCCAGACTTCTGGCTGCCCGGGCCATTTTTTCTAATTTATCAGGCGCACAGAGCAAGTCCTCGATAACTTGCGCCAGGTTAATTTCCTCCAGATAGCTCTGCACCAGAACCATTGCTGCTCCCGCCCTTTCCAATACTTTAGCATTGGTCAACTGGTGATTATGTGTGGCATAGGGGAAAGGAACCAAAATTGCTGGTTTAGCAGCAGCACAAAGTTCGGCCAGAGTCGTGGCTCCAGACCGGCAAAGAACAAGGTCGGCATAAGCATAAGCCTTGGCCATATCCTCAATAAAAGGCTCCACTTTAGCCTGTGGATATTTCCGGGCATAGACCTTGTTTACCTCTTCAAAATCCCTTTTCCCAGTCTGATGCCAGATCTCTATCCCCTGGGCCTTGAGTTGACTAAGACAGTCTGTAACCGCCTGATTTATAGCTCTTGCTCCCTGGCTCCCACCCAGGACAAGTAACCTTTTCCCCATGGCATGGGATAAAGTCTCTTTGGCTGCCAGAGAAACGATCTCCCCCCGGATCGGGTTACCACTTAAAATAACTTTATCCTCCGGGAAAAAACCATGTTCGTCCGGAAAAGTTAAAAACACCCTGTCTACCCGCTTGCCCAAGATTCTATTAGTCACTCCGGGAAGACTGTTTTGTTCATGAACGGCCGTAGGCAAACCCATCCATCTGGCAACCAGGACCGGAACAAAGCCAGCATAACCGCCAAAACCAATCACCACCTCTGGCTTAAAAGAACGCAAAAATAAAAATGACTTAATAAGGCTCTGACTGAGCCAAAAAACTGTGGCCAAAGACCTTATCCCCCTGCCAAGTACGCCCCTGGCCGGTAATCCCTTAAATTCCAGGCCAGCTTTTCGGGCCAGAGCCGCTTCCGGCCCTGATTCACCGCCCAAAAAGCAAATTTTACAGTCAGGATTTTGCTCTCGTATTTTCTCGGCCACAGCCAGGGCCGGGAAAATATGTCCGCCCGTGCCCCCTGTAGTTATAACCACTCGCTTAAGCATCTTAGTTAAATGGTTGATTAGCTAAATGGTTAAGTAGTTGAACAGTTGATTGGTTACTTGATTAGTCTTCAACCAATAAACTAATAAACCAATCAACCTGTAACCCATTAGCCTCTTGCCTTCTGCCTCTTTGAAAGATTCAGTAAAAAGCCTGCGCAAAAAAATGAAACTAACAGGTTACTTCCTCCATAACTAACAAAAGGCATGGGCACGCCCTTGGGGGGTACTGTTCCCAGAACCACGGCAATATTTAAAAGAGCGCCTAAAATCAAAATTAAGCCCAGACCAAAGGCAGCGAATCTGTCCTCCATCTCCTGCTGGTCACAGGAGATCCTGATTACCCGCCAGATAATGACCCCAACCAAAATAAAAACCAAGGAAAAGCCGACAAAGCCCAGTTCCTCACCCAAAACAGCGAGGATAAAATCATTGTGCGCTTCCGGTAGAAACAAGAGCTTCTGCCGTCCCTCTCCTAAACCCAGCCCCCACATTCCGCCAGAACCGAAACCATATAGGGATTGGACCAATTGATATCCACTGTCCTGGGCATCTTTGAAAGGATCCAAAAAGGCAAACCAGCGCCGAAAGCGATACGGAGATTGTACTATCAATACAAATCCTGTGGCCACAGCCAAGAAAGCAGAAGAAACCAGGTATACTAATCGTGTTCCTCCGATTAGACTCATAAAAAACAGTATCAGGGCTAAGTAGGCTGCACCCCCAAAATCCGGTTGAAGCATAAGCAATGCACACAAGGAGGCCGTGATTATAGTCGGGGGCAAAAAACCAACACTGAAAGTTTTGACCAATTCCTGCTTGTGCGAAAAAAAATAGGCCAGGTAAAAGACCAATGCCACTTTGGCCAGCTCCAGGGC
Organism: Desulfovulcanus ferrireducens; assembly: GCF_018704065.1. Lineage (NCBI taxonomy): Bacteria > Pseudomonadati > Thermodesulfobacteriota > Desulfovibrionia > Desulfovibrionales > Desulfonauticaceae > Desulfovulcanus > Desulfovulcanus ferrireducens. Next base: position 99,244 of record NZ_JAGUQP010000003.1, read on the forward strand.
CTGAATTGTCAGCGGCCCGAATTTAAGCCACCTTCGAGCACCACCCGCGCCATAACCCAAGGGGCTGAAGACAGTTAAACAAAGAAGTCCAAAGACCAAAATAAGCCAAAGATATTTTAATTTATAAAAAAATATTCTTGGAATCTTGATTGTGCAGGCCAAGACAATCAATCCGGCCAAGGTAAAAACAACCTGTTTCTTGATAAAATAAAATTTATCATCAAAAAATTTTTCAGCCATAATACTGCTGGCACTAAAGAGCACAACTAATCCCAAACCAGATAAGGCCAAGACAGCACCCAAAAGCCACAAATCAATGCCCGTACCTGAACTTCGCTTAATCCTTGCCCCTCTCATCTCCCTCTCGTCTTCTGGCCATTTTTTCCGTTACCTATTGTCCAGCCAGGCACGCTGGCATGCTTGCTTCTAACCATTTCCCTTGTCACGCACACAATCCAACACCAAACGTTGAAATTGCATTCCCCTGGCCTTGTAATCCGGAAACAGATCAAAGCTGGCCGTGCCTGGAGAAAGAAGAACAGTATCTCCTGGTTCTGCATCAACGACAATTTTACGTACTGCTTCCTCCAAAGTGGGAAACCACTCCATTTCCACCAGGTCGCCAAAGGCTTGGATAAAAATTTCTTTACTAGCTCCAAAAAGATAAACCTTACATACCTTTTCCTGCACAACTGGCCGAATTACTTTTAGATTCCCGCCCTTAAAAACTCCACCGGCCACAAGTCTTATAGGGCGGGGAAAAGTTTTTAAGGCCGACTTTACGGCGTCAACAGTGGTAGCCTTTGAGTCATCAACAAAAGTTATCCCTTTATGCTGAAAAAATATCTCCTGTCTGTGGGCCGGTGGGACAAAGTCCTGTATATTCTTTTCAAACTCACTTTCAGTAACTCCAAAATACTTACATGCCAGAAAAGCGGCCTCCAAATTCTCTTGATTATGTTCGCCCCTAAGCCTTGGACAAGAGAATCTGTCTTGGGGCACAAAATAAACTCTCCTGGCACGGGTAAATGAGCGCTTTTCAAGTTCGCCCTTTAGACTTAAAGGGAGAATGGCCAGATCCTGTTCATTTTGCCTGGCAAAAAGTTTTAACTTGGCTTCAAAATACTCTTGAATATCCTGATGATAATCCAGGTGATTGGGAGAGAAATTAAGGAAAATAGCTACCCGCGGATGGAATCCACTACAGTTTTCCAACTGAAAACTGCTCGCCTCCAGGACTAAAATCTCTGCTCTTCTCCCCTCCAAAAGATACTCGCTGAGCGGAGTACCAATATTACCACCGGTAAACACTACTTTTCCTGTCTTTTCCAGAACATGAGTGATGAGTAAGGTAGTGGTTGTTTTTCCATTGGTTCCGGTAACGGCAATTATGGGCTCGGACACAAACCAGGAAGCCAACTCCAACTCAGAGTAAACCTGGGCACCGGCTGGTATATGAGCCTGAATATTTCTTTTCTGGACTCCTGGACTCAATATAATTAAGTTCGCTCCTTTAAAATCTTCAGGTTTATGTTCACCAAACCTAAGGGCCCAACCATTTTCCTCAGCTAACTGCTTGAGCTCCTTAGAAAACCGGCTTTCGTCCTTTTCCAAAAGGCGAACCTCTGCTCCAAGCCTGGTCAAAAGCCTGGCCGCGGCCAGACCTGATCGTCCTGCGCCTACAACAACAGCCTGATGGCCGCGTAATTGTCCTGGATGAATTAACTCTTTCATAAATTTTAATGGTTATGGTCTCAACTTTCTGACATGATTAACATCCTCAAATTACTTCACAATTGAAGAGTGCATTTTCTGAAATGCATTACAAACGGGTTGGGTAACACATCTTGGCGAAGATTGCGGAAGCGCTGTGTATAGGGAGATTATTCCATCGAACTTTCGAAACCCATCATAACAACAGAAAAGGCATTAAATAATATTCTATTGACTAACCCCATTATGCACAGCCCGCAAGCAAGCCTTAGATGTGTCCAAGTTTTTGTTCGCATTGAAGAAAATGCGCTCGCAAATTAACTCAGAAAGTTGAGGTTATGGTGATGAAAAGGTAAAAAGGTGAAGAAGACAGAATAAACCTTTTTACCTTTTAACCACTTTATTCATTACTACCTCAATTTCAGGGTACTCAAAGCAACCAGAGCCAGGAGAATGGATAAAATCCAGAACCTGACTATTATCTTGGATTCGGGCACGCCCTTTAATTCAAAATGATGGTGCAGCGGGGCCATCCGAAAAATTCGCTTCCCCCCACTAAGCTTGAAGTAACCCACCTGAAGAATAACTGAGATTGTTTCTACAACAAACAAACCACCAACAATGACCAGAATCAATTCCTGCTTACAGAGCACAGCAATAAACCCAAGACAGCCGCCCAGGCTTAAACTGCCAACATCGCCCATAAAAATCTGAGCCGGATAAGCATTAAACCATAAAAAACCTAAGCCTGCCCCGACCATTGCTCCACAAAACACTGTGACTTCACCAACACCGGGAATATAGGCTATCTGGAGATACCTGGCCAACTGAGAGTGACCTGTGACATAGACAAACAAAGCGAAACAGGCCGCACAAACCACTACGGGCCCAATAGCAAGGCCATCCAGACCATCTGTTAAATTCACTGCATTAGATGCTCCGACCATGACAAAAATGGCAAATGGGATATAAAATAAATATAAGTCAGGCCTTATGTCCTTAAAAAACGGAACTAAAAGTTCTGTGGTGTAGCCCGGCATATTAACCAAAATTGAAACTACTCCCAATGCTACGATCGTCTGCCCTAAAAATTTGGTCTGGGCACTTAAGCCTTTATTCTGCTTTTTGACAATTTTTAAGTAGTCATCCACAAAACCAACCAGACCAAAGCCCAAAAAGACAAAAATAGTCAGCCACAAAAATTTATTAGTCAAATCTCCCCAGAGAAAAACACTGCCCAACAGACTAGCACCGATAAGCAAACCACCCATTGTAGGCGTGCCCGCTTTATTCTGATGCTTTGGTCCGTCTTCCTGAATATATTGCCCAAATTTTATCTTTCTCAACCATTCAATAAATTTTGGCCCAAGCACAATACTAATCAACAGGGCGGTCAAAAGAGCATAGATGCTTCTAAATGTTATATATCTGAAAACATTAAAAACAGTGTAATCTTGAGATAGGGGATATAATAAATGATATAACATCTCGCTTCTTAACCTTTTAACCTCTTAGCCTATTAAAAATTTTAGTTTTTAACCTTTTTCACATATTCTTCCATTCTACTGCTTCTTGAACCTTTAAACAGAAGAACTGCCTGTCTTAAATTAAGATTTTTAAAAAAACTAAAAAAATCTTCCGGGCTGTGACAGATATAAAATTCTCCTGACCATCCTTTAAGTCCCTCTTTTACAAAAGACGCATTCTGACCGTGAAAAAATACATAATGGCAACCTATCCTATGGATAAACTCGCCCAGCTTCCTATGTTCTTCTTCTGATGCCTCACCCAGTTCAGCCATATCTCCAAGGACAAGAACCAACTCTCTATCTTTAGCCAATTCCGCAGCGGTGCTAATAGCTGCCCTCATAGAAAGAGGATTGGCATTATATGTATCGTCAATAATTGTCCACTCCCCTTTAGTCCAAAGGCAAAGCCTCTGTTCTGGCAGTCTGGCCTGACAAAGCCCCTGTTCGATTTCCGAGCCTGAATAACCCAACAAATGGGCCAAAACAGCTACCGCGGAAATGTTCTCTGTTAAATGGGCACCTATCCAGGGCAAAGCAAGAGAGTAGTTTTCCCCATTGATTCCAATTTCGTAGTGGCCCCTGCCCCCTTCACAGCCACGATACTCACCCCAGAATCTCTGTCTTTTATCAGTGCAGGAAAAAAAGTATGGTTTGATTTGGGTGCGCCTCCGGGCTTCTTTGACCAAAGGAGGGTAGTCTTTATTTAAAACTGCCCAGGATTCGTTTTCCAAATAATCAAGAATTTTAGTCTTATACCTGGCCACATCGGATACACTGCCTAAGCCCTCCAGATGACAGGGGCCGATATTGGTTATAACCACAATATCTGGACGCAAAATACTTCCCAATTCATCCATATCTTCGGGTTCACTAATGCCCAGTTCTAAAACCCAATAGTCTTCCTGACCATCAAACTTCAAAATCGACAAAGGCAGGCCGAGCTGATTGTTCCAATTTTTATAATTCTTTCCAACCTTGGCTTTCTGGCTTAAAACAGAGAAAAGAAACTCTTTGGTTGTTGTTTTTCCTGCTGAACCAGTGATACCGATGACCCTAGCCCTCGTTCTCTGTCTTACATAAAGAGCCAGCCGGCCCAGGGCCTTGACTGTATCTTCCACCAGAAGAACCGGTACCTCTTCTATATCTAGTAAAGGAGTATGGGCCAAAATAGCTCTTGCTCCCTTTTTCACTGCCTCCTGAGCAAAATTATGACCATCGTATCTTTGCCCGGCTATACATACAAAGAGATCACCCTCCTGAACCAAGCGACTATCAGTCTGCACCTTTGTTATTGGCACCTTTTCAAGGCCGTCAAAGTCCCCATAACTTGAAGTCGCCAGGGCAATTTGCTCAATAGTCAAATGCATCAATTATCTCCTCCACCACACGCACATCGTGAAAAGGAATTTTTTTACCCTTTATTTCCTGATAGTCTTCATGCCCTTTGCCAGCTATAAGCAAAACGTCGCCCTTTTCCATTCTAGAAATGGCCAATTTTATGGCCTTTTTCCGGTCTGGCTCAATTTCTATCTCTACTCTTCCCTTTATTCCCGGCAAAATATCCTTGATTATTGCCTCTGGTTCTTCATTCCTGGGATTGTCTGAAGTAATTATAGCTAGATCCGCATACCTGGCTACTGCCTGACCCATAAGCGGTCTTTTAGCCTTGTCCCTGTTTCCACCGCAGCCGAAAAGTACTATAAACCGATCAAAATCTATGTTTTTCAAAGTCTTGCACACATTTTCCAAGGCATCCGGGGTGTGGGCATAATCTACAAAGATATTGAGTCCTTTTTTATTACCTACCCGCTGCAAACGGCCCGGAACACCTTGAAAGTCCTCAAGGACCTTTAATTCCATCTCCCCCATGCCCAGCTTTAAACCGACGCCTAACGCAGCCAGTAGGTTGAAGGCGTTAAACCGGCCAACGAGAGAAGATGACATGGACCACTGTTTGTTGTGAAACTTGCATTCAAGCCTTAAGCCCTGCCGACTTTCTATAACGGACGCAGCAATGAGATCATTGTCTTCTCCCAGACCATAACAGAGAGGATCCAACGCTGTTTTTTTTAATCTTTGTCCGAACTTGTCATCACCATTAATAATGGCCTTTGGTTTCCTGTTTTGTTTGGGAGTGAACAATTTTGCTTTGGCCTGAAAATAATTTTCCAGGTTTAGATGGTAATCCAGATGATCCTGAGTTAAATTGGTAAAAACAGCATAATCAAAGCAAATCCCAGCCACCCTGTCCTGGTCCAGGGCATGAGACGAAACCTCCATACATATCCAGTCCACACCATCTTTATCCATTTGGGCCAAAAGGTGATGGAGGCGCAGGCAATCAGGAGTGGTCATATCGGCCGGATACTCTTTCCCCCCCCACCTATAGTTTACAGTACCTATCACCCCAACTTTGAATCCATTTCCGGTCAGTAAATGTTCTAGTAGATAAGTAGTTGTTGTCTTGCCGTTGGTCCCGGTGATGCCGATAACCCTCGCCCGAAGCGCTTCAGTGCCAAAATAAGCTCCGGCCAGCACCCCCAGAGCTTGTGCCGGATTAGGATGGATAACTATTTTTTCCCGAACATCTAACAACCCCTGAGGCACATGTCTGGTAACAACATAAGCTGCCCCTCTTTCCAATGCCTGGGGAATATACTCTGCCCCATCCACTCTGGTGCCGGGCAAGGCCACAAAAATATCACCGTGCTCAACTTTTCCTGAATGGGTGCATACAGGAGTCCCGGTTCTGGCCAGGTTAAGAAGTTTTGCCCATAATCCCGTATCTCCGGCAGCATTAGATATTTTTCTATTTTCCCAAGTCATCATCTTCTCAACTACTTAACTCTGGCTCTGTGAGCCATAATTTAATACTTTTGTCTGCTGGCCATTTACTCCCGGGCCGGGGCTTCTGTTTTTTGACCACCATTCCCTGCCCAATCAGTTCTGGAACAATCCCCAGTTCCAGTAAAGTTTGTAAGGCCTTGCGCAAGGATACGCCCTGAAAATCCGGAACATTAGCTGCATCAACAGCGCCAGCCGTTTTGATGACATTACCTTCTGATTTTACCTTGACCCTGACTAACTCGTGGCGTTGTTTATCACGTTCCACAGGCTGCACCTTCGGATAATCATTATATAAAGACAAAAGTTCCATACCAACCTTTTTTGCTGCTGGTGCAGCCACCACTCCTCCATAGTGTTGGGGATGGGGCTCATCGACAATTACCAAAACCAAATATTTTGGGTTTAAAGCCGGGAACAGGCTTACAAATGAAGCCACATATTTATCACCATAACCTCCTGTTTTCATGGCCTTTTGGGCGGTTCCTGTTTTCCCACCGACTTCGATCCCCGATATACGACCCTGTTTACCTGTCCCGTCTTCTTCCACCACTTCCCGAAGCATAGAAAGAACCAACCGAGCCACTTTCTTTGGAAACACTCTATAGCCGGATAATTTCTCCTGCTTGGGTCTACTGACTAATTTAAGTGGCTCAAATACTCCCTCTTTGGCCAGACAGAGATAAGCCTGGGCCAAGTGCAAAGGGGTTATGGCCAGCCCCTGTCCGAAAGAAGCCGCTGCCAGATCGATTTTATTCCATTTATGGTAAGGACGAATCAGTCCTTTGCTACGCCCGGGAAAAGGAAGTTCAACAGCCCGGCCAAAACCTAATCTCTGCAAATAGTTAAAATACGTCTCCTCCCCCAGATCCAGACCAATCTTGGCTGCACCAATATTACTGGAATACCTGATAATCCTGTTTACAGAGAGCCACCCGTATTTATGAGTGTCATTTATTTCACTATTACCAATACGCCAACGGCCATTTTCACAAAAATAAATGGATTTCTTCGTACAAACTCCCTCGGTTAGCGCTGCTGCCACTAAAAATGGCTTGATGGTTGATCCGGGTTCAAGGAGATCTAAAATAGCTCTATTGCGCCAGATACTTGGACTTGAATTTCGAAAATTATTAGGATTAAAAAAAGGATATGAAGCTAGTGCTAAAATCTCTCCTGAAGGCACATGGACCACTACGCAGACCCCACTGCGACCTGAAAACCTTTGTACCGCCTCAGCTAATGCATCTTCAGCTGCCAGTTGAACGCGGGCATCTATTGTCAGGTAAAGGTCATGACCACTTAAAGTTTGCAGAGTCGCGCTGGCGCTACCCGGAGCCATTCTCCTGCCCGCAGCATCCTTTAAAAGAACAATTTTCTTTTCAGTTCCTCCTAAATACCCGTCGAAAAATCTTTCCAACCCTTCCAGGCCATGTCCGTCAGTACCTACAAAGCCCAATACCTGGCCTAACAAATGGCCCTGAGGATAAACGCGCTTATACTCATTGACTAAGTAAATACCCTTTAAATTAGCCCGGCGAATTAACTTAGCTTTACGATCACTGATTTTCCGAGTCAGCCAAACAAAACTCTTTTTCTGACGCAAAATCCGAACAAGTTTTGTTCTCTTTATATTTAAAATCTTACTTAATTTTTTGGAAGCCAGCTTATAGTCATTTATTTCCAATGGATTAGCATATACAGATTTACTTAATACACTCTGGGCCAAAACCAGGCCATTACGGTCAAAAATCTCTCCCCTTTTGCCCTGAATCTTTTCTCGACACCAGTATTGGTTTTCTGCCAGCCGGGCCAGCTTAGGACCTTCAACTATCTGCACCCAGTAGGCCCTGGCCCATAGACCCATCCATAAGCCGATAAAAACCAGGCCCATGAAAATAATCTTGAACCTGGACCAGTCTTTTGTCTTCAGCCCCCGCTTTCTACTCATGATCCAACCTTCTCACCCTGTCTGCACCAGGGGGAGAAAATCCCAACTCTTCAGCTAATCTCTTCAATCTATATGGAGAGAGGAGATTATTTTTTTCCACCAAAAGCTTGGATTTAAGTTCCAAGTTGGCCGCATATTCTTTTTGCAACTTTTTTAAATCATATGCCAAATCTACCTTTTCAATACTTACCCATACCTTGATGAGGCTCATGAATATGGTTATTAAAAAAAACACTAACAAGCCCAATACTTTTCTTTTTGTTAAACCCAACATAATCAACCGACTCGCTCAGCCACCCTTAATTTTGCACTCCTGCTTCTTGGATTTCGCTCAATTTCCTCTTCATCCGGGGTAATAGGCTTTTTGGTCAAGATATGTAGTGTTTTTTGATGGTTACAATCACAAATCATCTTTTGTGGAGGACAAATACATTCAGCAGACTCTTTTTTAAAAAAAAGTTTGACGATTCTGTCTTCCAAAGAGTGGAAAGAGATGATAGCCAGCCTTCCCCCCGGGGTTAAATAGTGAACTATCTTGTCCAGAAATTCCTTAAGCGTATCCAGCTCTTGGTTGACTACAATTCTTAAAGCCTGAAAAGTTCTGGTAGCTGGATGATTTCTGGCCTTAAGCCGCATTTTCGGCGGGTAAGCATTTTTCACAATTTCAGCCAATTGAAGGGTGGTTTCTATCTTTTGTTTTGCGCGTGCCGTGACTATGGCCCTTGCAATCCTGCCAGCCAAGGGATCCTGACCATACTTGGCAATTATTTCCTTAAGCATTTGCACTGAGTAATTATTGACTATATTTTTGGCAGGGATAAAACCCTCTTCTTTTGACATACGCATATCTAAAGGGCCATCGTGCAGGAAGCTGAACCCCCTCTCCGGAGTTTCAAGCTGCATAGACGACACTCCCAGATCCAACAATGCCCCATCTAGCTTATCCCACCCTATTTCTTTCAAGGCCCGGTCAAAATCTTTATAAGAAGAAAGAGCTAAAAAAAACCGGCCAGCATATCCAGCAAGTCTTTGTTCTGCAACCTTAAGGGCCTGTTCATCCTGATCAATTCCCAGAACCTGAACATTGGCCCCATGGCGCAAAAGAGCTAAAGTGTGTCCCCCCAAACCAAGAGTGCCATCCAGAAGCCTTTTTTTCCTTCCGGGTTCAAGCCATTTTATGACTTCTTCACGTAACACCGGCTGATGTTCGATCATAATATTTATACTCTAAAACCTAAGTTCAAATCCATTTTGAGCCAGGGCGTCCATAACTCCATCAAAATTTTCTTCCATCTTCTTGCGCCCTGCCTCAAAGCGTTCCATATCCCAAATCTCAAACTTACGACCCACACCAGCCAAGACCACATCTTTATTCAATCCGGCATAAGCACGCAGATAAGGTGGAACCAAAATCCGTCCTTGTTTATCCAGGGTAACCTCAGTAGCACCTGAGATAAAAAAACGATGAAAATCCCTAAACGTTCTATTGGTCATATTAAGTTGATTGAAACTTTTTTCAATCAACTCCCACTCAGGCAAGGGGTAACCAACCACGCAATCATCAAAATTTGTGAGCATTAATTTCCCTTCGGGAGACATTTTGATTACCATCTCCCTAAAGTCCGGAGGCAGCATTACCCTGCCTTTACTATCCAGATTTCTATGCGTATGCCCACGAAACATTATTTAATGCCCACCACTTTTTACCACCTGTTACCACTCTATCCCCTATGAAGCAAGAAAAAGTCAAGGACTAAAAAAAAATCTTTAAAACTTTTCCGTTTTCGCTTAGTTTATGCGTTAAATATAGTCGCTTTCCTAAACTTTTAATTTTTGAGAGGTCAAAATGCGCACTAAAATCATTGCCACTTTAGGGCCGGCCAGCGAAGATGTCCGGATTCTGAAGGGCTTAATTACAAACGGAGTAAGAATTTTCCGTCTCAACTTCTCGCACGGAAGTGCTTCTGATTTCTTGCCTTTAGTTAGTAAACTAAGGACCTTGGAACAGGAGCTACAAATACACATCACCATCTTACAGGATCTCTCAGGGCCCAAAATCCGTACCGGTATTCTTAAAAAATCGCCCTTAACCATAAGTATCGGTCAGGAGATACTTATGGGGCCAAGTGAACTAAACACAAAAGAGCAAGAAAATTTTTTACCATTTGAAAATAAAGAAATACTGAAATCCCTATCTCCAGGAGACATTGTCCGCCTAAGCGATGGTGGGCTAAAATTTGAAGTGATTAATAGACAAGGAGAGCTTGTTAAATTAAAAGCTTTTAACGCTGGCCTGGTTTCATCGCGTAAAGGTGTAAGTTTTCCAGGTAAAAAAACCAGCGTCACGGCACTTACGGAAAAGGACCGACAAGATCTAATTAATGGCCTTAAACTGGGCATAGATGCAGTTGCCCTCTCTTTTGTTCAAGGTCCTGAAGACATCGCCAGCGCCAAGGCCGTTATAGATAAACAGGGCAGATGGGTTCCGGTTATAGCCAAACTCGAAAGACAGGTTGCAGTAGAGCGTCTTCCAGAAATATTAAATATTGCAGATGGCATCATGGTCGCCAGAGGTGATCTTGGCTTAGAATGCCCTTTGTCCTCTTTACCAACACTACAAAAGAAAATTATCAAGGCATGCAATCAAGCGGCTAAGCCTGTTATTGTGGCCACGCAAATGCTTTTGTCTATGGTTACTAACCCCATGCCAACGAGAGCAGAAACAACAGATATTGCCAATGCCATTTTGGATGGAGCTGATTGTCTCATGCTGTCAGAAGAAACAGCAATTGGAAGGTACCCTGTCGAGGCTGTCGAGTATATGCGTGAGATTGCACTTGAAGCGGAAAAGCTTTTCTTTGAACAAAGAACAGGCTCTATAGAGCCTAAACAAAAAGGTGCAGAAAACTTCCTCGCTTATGTTGCCTGTCAACTGGCAGAAAAAATTTCTGCCAAGGCCTTAGTGGCCCACACAAATTCTGGAGCCACTGCAAGACTAATCAGCGCCGGCAGGCCATCCCAACCTATTTTTGGCCTTACTCCTTCCTCCAATGTTTTAAAGTATATGAATTTCTCTTGGGGGGTAAATCCTATTAAAATAGGTGATGAACCCCATGATCATCTTCAACGAACTCAAAAATTTGTTGAAGAATCGTCAAGTTTCAACCCAGGCGATAAAATAGTTATCACTGCAGGACACCCTAAACCAGGTCAAGAAAACTCACCAACAAACCTTCTTAAGATTTATTGCAAATGAAAAATAAAAATTTAATTTCTGAAGAACTAAACGAAGAATTTTATCAAATATCATCAGAAATATTGTCCAGTTTTCCCAAATTTAGACTGCCCCTAAATCTCTACATCTTTAAAGAAGATATTGCTCAACTTGTACCTTATTATAGAGCAATGGAAAGATTGGATAAGAGGAAACAGGAAGAATTGTTTGAACTGAGTAATGAAGGCTATATTTTTGTATCCCGCACTGATCATCCCATTTATGCTAAGCACATCAGCAAACAGCTGGACTTGGTTTTAGTTGATAAAAATCTAAAACCCAATGAGATTGTAGAAGTCTTCAAACAAGCCTTAACCAATAGAGTTGCTGAGTTTTATGACCAACCGGTAAAGCCAACATTAGAGAAGCTGCAATCTGATCTCTTAATCCTCGTAGAATACCTCTGGAAGGATCAGTTCCAGATAAAAAGCTTCCTCAAAAACTTGCATCATAATTATTCGCTACCAAATATGGCATATAATACAGGAATAACCGGTCTGGCACTTTTTATCGAAACCCAGGGCAATAACCTAGCTAAAAAACATCTAGCTCAAATTGGTTTGGGTCTTTTCACATATGATCTAGGACTGGCGCGCATCCCCAAATTCATTCTAGACAAAAAGGAGAACCTGACCCCTGATGAACAGAGTAAAATCCATAATCATCCGATTAACGGGGCCAAGATCCTTCGAAAGCTGGATGTAACCCAGTCGGCGACCCTTCAATGCCTCCTTGAACATCATGAGTTTATTGATGGTAGCGGTTACCCCCGTAAACTATCAGGTTCTGAAATCAGCCTCCAAGGAGGTATCACTTCTTTAGCACATACCTTTAACGAATTACTAATCAAGTCTAATCCCCGAAAGTCAATAAAAGAGACTATTGATCAACTCATGTCCATGGAAAATAAGTTCAATCATAATTTAATCGCATCACTATCCAGAATATTTATTTCTGAATTAATGAAATAAATAAAGATAGGATTAAGGATTAAGAGGTAAGGGTTAAGCAAGCTGAGAAGAGAGTCCTGAGGCCAAACCCCATTTTGACTACCAGATTAGAAATCCTGGTTTCTTGAAAGCATTGCAAA